>CAMYMY010000172.1 GCA_947259625.1 uncultured Kiloniellales bacterium
CGTCACCGCGATGTTGCGCAAGGTCGGCGTCTTGAACGCGCCCAGGCCCGCCCACTGGTTGTCGACCGCGAAGCGGCCGAGCTCGGAGGTGTTCTTGTTTGTGAGCACGTCGATGTCGACCTGATCCTTGTTGCGCGCCGCCTTCGCATAGGCCGAGGCCATCTCGTAGACGTCGCGCTCGATGCGGACGAAGCCGACGTTGATGTTGTGGAACTTGTGGTCGGTGAACACGGCGTGGTTTTCGTTCAGGGTGTGACAGGACACGCAGCGTCCGTCCTGCAGGAAGACCTGGAAGCCACGTTTGGCGGCCTCGTCGATGGCGTCCTCTTCGCCGCCGAAATACCAGCGGTCGAAGGGCGAGTCGCCGGAGACCAGGGTGCGCTCGAAGCTGGCGATGGCCTGCTTGACGTGCTGGGCGGTGACGCTGGCCGGGTCGATGCCGAAGGCCGCCTTGACCATTTTCCGGTATTCGGGATCGGCCTTGACGACGTCGAGGATCGGCTGGTGGCTGGGCAGCGCCATCTCGACCGGGTTGAGGAAGGGCTGTCCGGACTGGCCCTCCAGGTCGGGCTCGCGGCCGTCCCAGAACTGGGTCTGGTTGAAGGCGGCATTGAGCACGGTGGGCGCGTTGCGCGTGCCGGTCAGCTTGTTGATCCCCTCCGAGACCTGGAGCGGGCTGTCGGTGAAGGCCTTTTCCCGCGCGTGACAGGTCGCGCAGCTGACCTCGCCGGTGGCGCTGAAGCGGGGGTCGTGGAACAGCCTGTCGCCGAGCGCGACCTTGGCCGGCGACATCGGGTTGTCCGCGGGCACCGGGACGGCCGGCAGGCCGAGCGGCGGTTCGGCCGCGCCGAGGCCGAATGCGATGGCCAGCACGCCCCCGAGGGCGGCGGCGCCGGCGATGAGCGAGCGTAGCGTCATGATCTGAACCCTCCTTCCCACAAGTCGTTGCGCTGGCGCCCCCGTCGCGGCACGCGACAGCGACGCCAAAACACTGGCTCGGCCTGTTCGGTTTCAGCCGGGGGTCCGCAAGTGCAACCCCTCCCCGCTTGGATCATTCTAACTCGCAATTGAACGGCCTGCAATACAGTCGCGTTAGATTCCACTCGCGTCCGCCGGCCTCCCGCGGGCCGATCCCATCAAACAACGAGACCCGTCGATGCCGTCCTGGGCGGCGGCGCGCACGGCGGCGCGGCCTTCGAGCAGGGACCAGACGAACAGTCCGGCGAGACCGAAAACGAGCTCGCGGACGCGGCGGATCAGCATCGCGACAAGCGCAAGCTCGGTCGGGACCCCCAGCCAATTCGCGGCGAGCAAGACACCGCCTTCCTGTACGCCCAAGCCTCCGGGAATCGCAAAACCGGCGCTCCGAACAGCCTGGCCCGTCGCTTCGAGGACGACGGCCTCGGCCAGGCTGACCGGATGACCCAGCAGCCAAAGCAGCAGCCAGAGCTCCAGACACGGCCAGAGCCAGGCCATGACGCGCCAACACCCACAGACGAGAATGCGGTTCGACTCGCGGTAGACGGACCGGATCTGCCGATCGAGCTGCGCGGCGTTGTCCGTCAATCCGCGCCAGATCGCGCCATGGCCCAAGCGCTCCAGCGCGCCGGCGATCGGCACGAAGAGGCCGCGCGTCTGAAGCGCGGCGAAGGCGCAAACGAGGGCGCCGAAAAGAACGATGCCCAAGCCGGCCTGAACCAGCTTCTCGGTGCCGCCGAGAAGGTATGCGATGAGAACGACGCCGGTCCCGACCAAAAGAGCCTGGGCCAAAAGACCCACGGTGATATCGACGATCACGCTGGCAGCCGCGACGTGACCCGGCGGTCCCAGCCGTGCGAGGAGGCGCGCACGAACGATCTCGCCCCCGAGCTGGGCGACCGGCAGCAGGCTGTTGACGGAAAATCCGATCCAGCGCCGGATCACGAGAGCGACGAGGCCGACACGCCGCGGGGCCGGGATCACCGCCCGCCAACCCAAGCTGTCCAGAAGAAAGGTGCCGAGATGCGTAAGCGCGAGGAGCGGAAGCCACCAGCCGGCGACGGCAACGGCGTCGAGCAGCCCGGCATCCCTGTGATGGATGACGAGGCCGGCGATCACACCGAGACCGATCGCCCAGACAACCAGGGCTCTCGGGCGTATGCGAAGCCGGCTAGCCAAGAGTGCCCTCCACGGGAGCGTTCCGGGAACAGAGACCGGAGTCGGGCCTGCACGAATGCATTATCTGGTGTGGCCGGCTTCCAGTGGAAACCTGCCGAGCGGCCGGCCTTCGCCAAACCACACTACGGGAAAATGGGGACTGTCCCCATTTTTGTCCCCATTTTCCACGGCGACCCATTTGCCGTGCGCCTGGTAGACGAACTCCGTGCCGCCGATGGCGAAGACCGGGACCGAGACGATCAACAAGGCGCCGTTGATGATCGTGCACCACAGAAGTACCGCGTCAGCTTTCGGATATCCATGATGGGCCTCCCTCGCGCATCGATCCTTCCGTCGGATCTCGTCACCGGATCTCAAAATCCTTGTTCAGACCTAGTTTGACTTGCTAGTATAAGCAAACACATGCCGTAGCGGGTCGGGGACTGCACAGCCAGCAGAGCATCGTTGTGGCCGGATGGAGAGGTCCGGTCGCAGATCATCGTCGTGGGGACGGCCGGTGACCGGAGCGCGTCCCCGAAGGGGAGGAGTGATCATGAACAAGTGGACTACCCGTCTTGCCGCCGGCGTCGTCGGCGCTGCCCTAATTCTCGGCTCCGCAGGTCTCGCCATGGCCGACGAGGACGGCACCGGCTTCGATCCCGGTGATACCCGGGGCGGCCTGGCCCTGATGAACGCGGTCCTCGGAACGGACTGGATGGATGCGCGGGAGGAGCACCAGGACTATGTCGAGGACTTCGGAATCTTCGATTGCGAGGGCTGCCACGCGGTCGAAGCCGTCGGCTACGTCACCGACTTCGCGCCCGGCTGCCTGACCTGCCACGAGCCGGAATTCTGCGGCACGCCCGGCACCTCGGAGCTCGGGGTCTGCAAGGACGAGGACGACCTCTCCGGCGTCTGGCTCAGTGCCGGGACCCAGCTGATGAACTTCGTTCTGGGCGTCGACTTCACGATCTGGGCGGAGGACCACCAGGATCTGGTCGAGGACACGGGCGTCGCTGCCTGCGCGGGCTGTCACGACCTCAACTCGGGCGGCAAGCTCGGCCCCTCGGCGAGCAGCTTCATCGCCCAGGGCTGCCTGTCCTGCCACGGTCGGGAGTGGGACGACGAGGACGACTACGACGACGACGAGGACGACGACGATAGGGACCACTACGATAGGGACCACTAAGGTTCGGACTGGCGTGGATGCGGGGGCCGAGGACGAACGGTCCTCGGCCGCCTTGATGCCGCCTTGCTGCGAGGCAAGCACGCTGCATCACCGCGCGTCACGGCTGCGCGGGAAGTCCGGGGGACTTCCCGCGCGGTTATCCCAAACCTTCCGTTTCGCCAGCCCTGGGCGGCCACGCCCCCTCACCCCCGCCGCTCGGCGGCCTGCCGGACGCGCTCGAGGGTGGCGATCGGCCGGGGGCCGAAGCGGCGGTGGGCCCGTAACCGGGGTCGTAACCGGGGTCTGGCATGCGTTATTGCTGGCGTCGGATCGGGGTCGGGCCAGCATAACTGTATTGTTTGGTGTGGCCGGCATCGCGTGGACAAGAGCCGAGCGGCCGGCCTTCGCCAAACCACACTACGGGACGGGAAAATGGGGACTGTCCCCATTTTCCATTTTCCCAGGCTCGGATGAGGGCCTTCAACCCTTTGCGACGATCCTGAGCGCCACGTAGGGGACCAGGTTGAAGACCAGGATAGCGATCTTGTAGATGCCGAGGAGCAGGTAAAGGATCGCGTCGAAGGTCTCCCGCGGCACGGCGAACCATTTGCCGTGCATCTGGTAGACGAACTCCGTGCCGCCGATGGCGAAGACCGCGAAGGAGACGATCAACACGGCGCCGTTGACGATCGTGCACCACAGAAAAAACCGCGTCAGCTTCCGGATATCCATGTTCCGCCTCCCTCGACGTTCCGAAGTTCCGGGCACAGTAGACCCGTTCGAATTTACCCACGCGGACTTTGGAAACCACTCCAACTTACTGTCCGGGAAATCCTGGTCCTGGCAATTCCGAATTGACTTCTCCGGGATAGGGTCTACATATCCTGCAGACGTGTTGCATTCGTTTGGTGCTGCCTGAATGACCGGTACGCCGATTAACTTGGTTATCTCCCGACAATGTGGACGTTGAACCGGCCGCGCCGTCACATGGTGTGACGCGCGGAATTGATACTCCTGTTAGAGGAAATATCTATGGCTACTGGTACCGTAAAGTGGTTCAACCCGGCCAAGGGTTTCGGATTCATCGAGCCGGAAGACGGTTCGAAGGACGCCTTCGTCCACATTTCGGCCGTCGAGCGCGCCGGACTGAGTTCGCTGAGCGAAGGGCAGAAGGTCTCCTATGAGCTTCAGCCGGGACAGAACGGCAAATCTTCCGCCGAGAACCTGTCCGTCATCGACTGACCACGCTTAAGGCGCCGCCTCCAACTCCCGTTGGGGGCGGCCGCGGCGCGCCGTCGGCGATGCCGCGTTCAACGATCGTCCGCCGGGATCGTCCGACGGACCGAAGGGAGCGGGCGGGCCGACCCGCCGTCGTTCCTTCGACCGCGCTAGAGACGACGAACAATAAGAAAACGGCGCGACCAGCCCAGCCGTCGCCGACCTTGCGCACCCAGCCTGCGGGCGATCCCGCCTGTGCCGCGGGATGAAAGTCCCCCGCCCGTAACGCCTCGAACCGAAGCGAAGGATTGCCGAAATGCGGAAGTCAGCAAGATCGAGGGCCGAGGAACAGTTCTCCGCAACCCAGAAGAAGGCCAAGCAGGCCCTGAAGGAAAAGCAAAAAGCGGAGCAGGAGATCGCGGACCGCGTGGCGAAGCTGCGGGCGCTGCGCCTGGCCAAGGAGGCGGCCGACAAGGAAGCCGCCGAGGAGGCCGCCGCCGAGAAAGCGGCCGCCGAGACCAAGAAACCGTCGCGTTTGCCCCAGGCTCACCGGCGCTGATCCACCGGCGCTGATCGTCACGGCCGCACAGGCCGTGGCGGAACCCGACGCCGGCGACCCGCAATCGGCGTCCACCCTCGCACCGGCACGGCGCCTCCCGCACGGCACCCTTTTCGCATGCGGTCTTGAAACAAACGCCGATCTGGCGTGTTGTCCCCTCAGGGGACCCTGCGGCGGGCGCGGCGGTAACGCCGGCGCGAGTGCGCGAAGGACGGGACGGACGGATGAACGGAAAGCCAAAAGCGAAAGGCGGCTTCCTGCGCGCCTGCCGGAGCGTTCACGGCTGGCTGGGCGCGCTGGTGCTGCCCTGGGTGATCGTGATCGGCGCGACGGGCCTCTATCTCAACCATTCCAAGGCAGTGCTGCCGCTCTTCGGCCCGCAGGCCTTCTCGGAAAGCGGCTTCGAGGCCGAGCGGCCGGCGGCGCCGATCACCCGCGAGCGGGCGCGCGCCCTGGCCGAATCCGTCCGGCCGGAAGACCCGATCCGCAAGATCTCGGAGAAGGACTATCACGGCCGGCCGAGCTTCTACGTGGAGAAACGCCAGGGCTCGGTCATCCTGTCGATCCCGACCGGCCATTACTATCTCAAGACCCGCTACACGCGCCGCACCTTCTCGCCCCAGGGCGCGCTGCTGCACAGCAAGACCTATTGGGGGAGGATCTTCAAGGACCTGCACCGCAGCGGGTGGCTGGGCTGGGGGCTCGGCACCTGGCCGGCCGACCTGGTCAGCATCGCCATGGTGGTCTTCGGCCTGACCGGCTCGATGATGTGGTGGGTGCCCAGGACGCGCAGGTTCCTGCGCAAGAGGCAGGCGCCCGGAAACGGCCGCTAGCGAAAAGCGCCATATAAGGGGACACCATATAAGGGGACACAATACCTTTTTCGGCAGCCCCGGACGCGGGTCGAATTAAGTATCGTGTCCCCTTTTTGGCCGATAACGCCACTGACCACGAAGGCACCAAGGCACTAAGACACGAAGGCCTTGGTTTGCGCGCCGCGCCTGCCTTCGCCGAAGCGAAGCTCCGGCTTCGCGCAGGCAGGCGCGCGAAGACAACAGTTCATCCTCGTGGTGGTCTTTGTGTCTTCGTGTCTTCGTGGTTCAGCGTTTGGGGCCTCTGTGCCCTCTGCGTCTCTGTGGTGAAATTCGGTCAGGCCACAGATGAGGCATTGCTCTTGGCTTGACGGCCCAGGGCGCCGGCCGAATTAAGTATCGTGTCCCTTTTTTAGCAGAGGCTTACGCGGCCGTGTCGCAGGGACCTTCGAGGGCCTCGCGCAGCTGCTGGGCGGTCAGGTCGAAGATCTGCTCGAGCCGGACCTTCAGGCTCGGCGACAGGGCGATCAGCCTGGAGCGGCCGTCCTGCGGGTTGTGGCGCTCCAGGAGGTGGCCGCGCGCGACCGCGCGCTCGACGTACTTCTTGGCCGTCTGGGTGCTCACCCCGGGCATGAAGCGGTAGCAGTCGGTCTTGCAGACCGGCTCGCCCGCCTTCAGCCAGATCTCGGTGAAGAGGTCGAAATAGTTCGGCGACTGGAACTCGTCGTCGTGCAGCACCGTCTGCCAGTGCAGCCCGACCTGTTTCAGCGCCTGGGCGAAGATCCGCCGGTCCTCGTTGCTCGGCTGGCGAGACATGTTTCCCTCCTCGGCGTCCCTGGTCCCCGGATCCTCCCTCGACCCGCGCCGCACCGGGCGCGCGGCCCCTCGTGCGTCATCTGCCCCATCTGCGCGATCATTAAACACTAAACTTACGAACAATTTCTGTTCAAATTGGGTTAAAATAAAGGCCTGTAAA
Source organism: uncultured Kiloniellales bacterium (assembly GCA_947259625.1). Taxonomy (GTDB): domain Bacteria; phylum Pseudomonadota; class Alphaproteobacteria; order Kiloniellales; family JAKSDN01; genus CAMYKD01. Next base: position 6,870 of record CAMYMY010000172.1, read on the forward strand.
TTAAGTATAATCCGCGACAATTCTTAAGAGTCTGCGGCATTGAGCAAATGGATGCCTAAACAAAATCGGAAGGAAGGCGCTCCGGGTCGAGAACGTTCCCATGCAACTTGGCGGGCCGGTTCCGCCAAGGCTGAAAACGCTTTAGAGTCCGACTCAAAATGAAGCGGGTAATATCAATGAATTAGCAAACCCTCCTTGTCATCGCCGGGCTTGACCCGGCGATCCAGAATAGCGTGTGCGGGCGGCAATCCCTGGATGGCCGGATCAAGTCCGGCCATGACAATCTCTCGCGTGATATAGCTAACGCATCGAGTCGCTTTTGCTCTTTCTGGGTCGGGCTCTTAGACTCGGCCGAAGCGAGACCCGAAGCGGCCGGGGAGGGCGCGCCATGCAGGACGGCAGGCAGCAGATCCGCACGCTGGAGATGCACACGGGCGGCGAGCCGGTGCGCATCGTCACCGACGGCTATCCGCCGATCCCGGGCGCGACGATCCTGGCCAAGCGGCGCCACGCGCTGGAGCGGCTCGACCACCTGAGGCGCCTGCTGATGTTCGAGCCGCGCGGCCATTTCGACATGTACGGCGTGATCCCGGTCGAGCCGGACCTGCCCGAGGCCGACCTCGCCGTGCTGTTCATGCACAACGAGGGCTA
>CAMYMY010000173.1 GCA_947259625.1 uncultured Kiloniellales bacterium
CACATCGGCGACCGACCAGGTCATGTCGGCACCGTTGTGGCGCCCGCACCGGGCGTCTCATCGATCGGGTCCCGCTGCTTGGGAGCCAGATCCCGTCGGAACCGGATCAGAGCGACACCGAAGACGACGACGGCCATGACGACCAGGACGGTGAACGGCAGCGCGAGCGCCGCAAGGTCGGACCCCTTGAGGAAGATCCCCCGCATCCCGATCACGAACCACGTCAGGGGCAGCAGGAAGCCGATCCAGCGGACGCCCGGCGCCATCGATTCGAGCGGAAAGATCATCCCCGAGAGCATGATCTGGGGCAGCAGGGTCATGATCGCCAGCTGGATCGCCTCACCCTGGCTCTGCGACACGGTCGAGATCGCCACCCCCAGGCCCAACACGACGAACAGGAACACGAACCCGAAGGCACCAAGTGTGAGGAACGATCCCCGGAACGGGACGTCGAAGATCCAGATCCCGGCGGCGGTGACGATCACCAGGTCGAACGCGGCGACGAGGAAGTACGGCGCGATCTTGCCGATCGTCACGTCGACCCACTCGCTGCCGGCGTAGCGGAAGGTGAGCGGCGTGCCGCAGTCCGGACAATGATCGCGCAGTGCGATCGAAGAGCTTTCGAAGGTGCGTGGGGTTCCCCGTGTCCAGGCGAAGTCCGCGGTGCGCACCGGCGCCAGAGCGGCGAAGGGGCCGCCGACCGCCTTCTGGCACATGCGGCAATGGCACAGGTGCGTCCCCTCGGGCTGCGCGTACAAGGCGTAGCGCAGTGCCCCGCATTGGCAGCCGCCGGTGAGCACGGACTCTCTTGTGCGATCTGTCACCCCGCTTACCCTTCAGTTTGACAAAGCAGCAGACTACAGCACGAAGGCGATTCTATCCCGTCGCACTCCGGCAGGCTTGGTGCTTCAGAAGTTGTAGGAGAAGCCGAGGATGCCCAGGGCGCCGCTGGACGCGTTGCCTTCGCGGTCTTCCAGCGAGCTGTGCAGGATGTTGACGCTGGCGACGATGCCCGGGCCGACCGAATAGGACAGGCCGGCCTGGACGGTTTGCAGTTCGTCGTCTCCCTCGGCACTGGGGCGACTGGTGTCGACAAAGGCGCTCCTCAGATAGTCGACGCCGATGGTCCAGGGTCCGACCGCGTAGCTCACGCCGGCATCCCAGGACTGGACGCTGACCGGCCCCTCGCCCACCTCCCTGGTGTAGAAGCCGCCCAACCTCAGGCCCGAGAAGCCGATGCTCGTCCCGACGCTGTAGCGTTTGAGGTCCTCGTCTTGGCCTGGCAGGGCTTCGCCGAGCCGGGGGACGGTCGGGGCCGAGGCGCTCTCGTAGCCACCGGACAGCGTCACGTCGATTCCCTCGATGGATTCGAGGTAGGTGACACCGAGCGCGAAGTCCCTGCGCGGGACAGGATCCTGTCTGGCCTGCGCCCGCAAGGTGCCACTCTCCACGACGGCGCCCGGCCCGGCCGAGTTGTAGGTGGCGCCGAACTGCAGGCCGCTGAAGCGCGGCGTGAAATAACTAACGGCATTGTCCTCGGCGGTGCTGTAGACCTCGGTGGGCAGTTGCGGGCTCCGCAAGGCCGGGCTGGCGCTTGTCGCCCCTTCCGGCAACAGAAAATCGTTGAACCGGCTCGCCCCGAGCGGCAGGCCGACGGCCGAAGGGGCGAACCGTTCGGGGTAGACCGCGCTGCTCTCCTGACCGAGCTCGATCCGGCCGAAATCCTGCGTGGTGGTGGCGGAGCCCTCGACAAGGTCACTCGAACCGGAGGCGTGGCTCATGAATCCGCCCAGTTGGAGTTCCGCACCGTCACCCGCCATAACGGGAAAACACGCCAGCACGCCAACCATCATCATGGCCGACGCGGCAGTGAGGTGATGGGTTCGTTTCCTTCCTGCAAACCCGGGCATACTTCTGCTTGCTCCAAGGTCCAGCGCGCCGATAGACGTCAGCCGCCAGTTCGGCGTCGCTTAAGAAAAAATGGTTCTCGGCACCTTCGAATTCAACCGGTCGAACGCATTGCGACAGACATAATAGCCGGGACACGTCCTGCGCACAAATAATAGATGGTTGTTCCTAGTTGGCACCGGGCGACCCACCGGCGGTTCGGCAGGCGGGCCGCCGCCCGGGTCGCCACGGAGCGCTCGAATCGCGGACTCCCTCTCTGGCATTGTGCCGGCGGTCCAGATGCCGGCGGTCCAGATGCCTGCGGGCCAAGCGCGATTTGCTTCTTGTCTCGCCAGGCTTCGCCGGCGGCGAACACTTCGAGCAGCCCGCCGTTGTCGGTGAGCCCGAGCGCGGTTCTCGCTTGCTTGTAACGCTTGCTGGGCAGCTTGGCGGCTTCTGCGTGCGGCATGCAAAGGCCCTGCGCCGGGGCGTCGTTCCACCGGTGACGGCCGTCACGCTTCACACGGTTCCCGTGGAGCGTGATACCGGACCCGGGCTGTGCCGTTTCCGGGGGATTGATCGCGCTTGGCACAGCCTCAGGCCGCCGTTCACGCTCTCGGCTTGAACCTTGCCGAAGGCCGTGGCAGCTTGGCCCGCGACGGAGCCAGAGGGAGGGCGTCTTGGCATGCGCTTGAAGGACAAAGTTGCGGTCGTCACCGGCGCGGCCAAGGGAATCGGTCTGGCCTGCGCCAAGGCGCTGGCGGCCGAGGGCGCAAAGGTCGTGCTAGCCGACGTGGAGGTGGCCGCCGGCGAAGAGGCGGCCGAGGATATCCAGGCTGGCGGCGCCGAGGCCCTGTTCGTCACATGCGACGTCGGCGACAAGGCCCAGGTGGACGCCCTGATCGGCTCGGCCGTGGCCGCCTACGGCCGGCTGGACTGCGCCGTCGCCAACGCCGGAATCGTCCACACCTGCGATTTCCTGGATCTTGCCGAAGAGGACTTCGACCGCGTCCTGCGGATCAACCTCAAGGGCGTTTTCCTGACCGGCCAGGCCGCCGCCCTCCAGATGGTGGCGCAAGGCACGGGCGGCACGGTGATCAACATGTCCTCGGTCAACGCCGTGATGGCGATTCCCTCGATCACGCCCTACGTCGTCGCCAAGGGCGGGGTCAATCAGCTGACCAAGGTGATGGCCCTGGCGCTGGCCGACAAGGGTATCCGCGTGAATGCCATCGGCCCCGGTTCGATCATGACCGAGGTCTTCAAGCAGGTTGTCACCGACAAGGCGGCCATGGCCGGTATCCTTTCGCGCACGCCGCTCGGGCGCGTCGGCGAACCGGAGGAGGTCGCCAAGGTCGCGGTTTTTCTGGCCTCGGAGGATTCGAGCTACATCACCGGCCAGACGATATACCCCGATGGCGGCCGCCTGGCGCTCAACTACACGGTGCCGGTGAAGGAATAATCGGGGCTCAGTCGCCGGGCCTCAGTCGAAGGTGCCGAGGGAGATCTCGGCCTTTTCGTCGAACTCGACCGGCTCCGGCAGGGGTTTGCCGGCCCGCTCGGCGGCCTTGCGCGCCCGCTCGACGACCGCGTTCAGGTCGCTCTGGCTGCACAGGCCGAGCAGCACCGGGTCGCGCGGCCGGATGTTCGGGGAGTTCCAGTGGGTGCGGTCTTTGACCGCCAGGATCGTGGTCTTGGTCGTGCCGATCAGCTTGGCGATTTGGGAATCTCTGAGTTCCGGATGGTGACGCAGCAGCCAAGCGATGCCATCGGGCTTGTCCTGGCGCTTGGCGACCGGCGTGTAGCGCGGCCCCTTGGTCCGCTTGGACGGCTGCGGCAGGTCTTGCTTGGCCGGGGTGAGAACCGCCGTCGGGTCGGTCTGGCAGCGGTCGAGCTCTTCCCGGGTCAACTGGCCGTTGGCGATCGGGTCCATGCCTTGGATCCCCACAGCCACCTCGTCGTCGGCGATGCCCTGCACCTCGAGCGTGTGCAGCTCGCAGAATGTGGCGATCTGCTCGAACGTGAGCGACGTGTTCTCGACCAGCCAGACGGCGGTCGCTTTCGGCATAAGCGGCTGTGCCATGGGTCCTCTCCGTACCTGCGCCGGCTTCGGCCGGCCGCCGTCGCGCCTTGGCGTCTGGACGGCGTCTCTCTTGTTGGAAATATCTAATCTATCGAAGTATATGCGCCTGCCGGCCCGAAATTGAAAGGCTCGATCCACTAATTCGTCAATACAATCTTGCCGATATGGGCACTCGATTCCATCAGGCCATGGGCCGCGGCGGCCTCGGCCAGAGGAAAGCGCTCGGCGACGACCGGTTTGACCTCGCCCTTTTCGATCAGCGGCCAGACCTTCCGCCTCAGGTTATCGGCGATCGCGGCCTTGAACTCGGGCGAACGGGCGCGCAGGGTCGAGCCGGTGAGGGTCAGGCGTTTGAGCATCATCGGCAGCAGGTTGACCTCGACCTTGGATCCGCCCAGGAAGGCGATGTAGACGAGGCGGCCGTCCGGCGCCAGAGCCTCGATGTTGCGCTGGACATAGTCGCCGCCGACCATGTCGAGGATCAGGTCGAGACCCTTGCCCCCGGTCGCCTCCTTGGCCACCGCGACGAAGTCCTCCTCCCGGTAGTTGATCGCCCGTTCGGCGCCCAGGGCCTCGCAGGCCGCGCACTTCTCGGCCGAGCCGGCGGTGGCGAAGACCCGCGCGCCGAAGGCCCTGGCGAGCTGGATTGCCGTCGTGCCGATGCCAGATGAACCGCCGTGGACCAGGAAGGACTCGCCCGCCGTCAGAGCGCCGCGGTCGAACACGTTGCTCCACACCGTGAAGAAAGTCTCCGGCATGGCGGCCGCCTCGGCGAGGCCGAGGCCCTCGGGCACGGGCAGGCACTGGACCGCCGGCGCCGCGCAGTACTCGGCATAGCCGCCGCCGGTGACCAGTGCGCTCACCTCGTCGCCCGGCGCCCAGCCGTCGACGCCCTCGCCCAGGGACACGATGGGGCCGGCGATCTCCAGGCCGGGGATGTCCGAGGCACCCGGCGGTGGCGGATAGCCGCCCAGGCGTTGCAGCACGTCCGGCCGGTTGACGCCGGCGGCGGCGACCTTGACCAGCACGTCGCCCGGACCTGGGTCCGGGCGTGGCCGGCTCGTGGGGACCAGGACCTCCGGGCCGCCGGGCTCGCGGATCTCGATCGCTGTCATGGTGGCGGGAAGCGGCTCGCTCATCGGCGTCTCCGGTCGGCTGAAACAGGTCGGCATGGCCTAGCGGGCCTGTTGTCTAGTATGATTGCCCGAACCTGGCAAGACACCGATGCGGGAGGCAACGGCCATGGAACTCGAGGACCTGGAACCCAGGAAGAAGGCCCCGAAAGTCAAAGACCTGGAGGTCATGGGCGTCGAGGAGCTGGAGGAGTATCTCGCCGAGCTTGAAACCGAGGCGGCGCGGGTCAAGGAGAAGATCGCCGCCAAGAAGGCCTATCTCTCGGGCGCGGCGGGCCTGTTCAAGACTTGAGGCCGCCGCCTTCGGCGCGAGCGAACGAACAGCAGCCAGCCGAGCGGTCCGAGGAACAGCACCATGACCAGCCAGCCGACGCGAGGGCCAAACGGGCACCGCGCACCGGGCGGCGGAGTCCACGGGCCACCGCTCGGCGACAGGACGACATGGGCCAGCGGCAGCACGAAGCCGCAGACCAGGACCAGCCAAGCGATCACCGTCGCGCTCATGACGCCAGTCTGGCCCAATCCGCGGCCAACCGCCATGCCTGAGTCGCCTGTACATTTCCGCCCGTTCCGCGCCTCCAAGCCGCCGTCTTGGGCAGCTTCCTTGGCGGATCGGTAGCCGTGTTAAAGGCGCGTTAACCATATCGGGCCAAATTGGCCCACCGGCCGGGCCGTTTCCCGAGCATTGCAGGTCCTGCGCGCTCGGGTCACGCAGCGGCGGCCAACGCCCTTTGACGCACTCGATTAGGAGGCAGCAATGTTTTCCAAGGATTCCAAGACCAAGAGCGACACGGTGATCTCGGCGCCATCGTCGGGCGGCGCGTCGCAGCCGATCAGCGCGACCCCCTCGATCATCAGCGCCGACCTGCGGATCACCGGGAGCCTTCACAGCAACGGCGATATCCAGATCGATGGGAAGATCGACGGCAACGTCGACAGCAAGTCGCTGACCATCGGCGAGAATGCGGAAGTCAACGGCACGATCACCTGCGAGCGGATCCGGGTCTGCGGCAAGGTCAGCGGCGAAATCAGGGCGACCTCGATCGTGCTCGCCAGGAGCGCCAGGGTCACCGCGGACATCGCCCACAAGAGCCTGGAAATCGAGTCTGGCGCGCGCTTGGAAGGCGGCGTTCGCCATCTCGAGAGCGGACCCGCCAAGGACGCCGAGAAGACCAAGCCGCTTGCCGCGGAGACGCCCAAGATCGCCAAGATCTCCGACGCGGCGCCAAGCACCTCGGCCGGCCAGTCCAGCGGCGGCAGCGCGGCCGCCCTCTGACCGGTTGCCCCCAGCGGCAATTTTCGCCGGGGTCGAAGGTCCGTGAAGCCCGCTGCCTCGAGGCCCGGGCCGGCGCCGAAATCAGGACGCCGGGCCCGGGCGGACGGGGACCGCGACGGGCGTTGTGCCGACTTGCCCAGGAGGGCCGATGACGCGTGGCCGGGCGGGCAAGAATTCTTGCCCTGGTTTTAACAATTTCTTAGCTCCTCCTACCTATACTGGACTGTGATGGTTAGGCCCCTATCAGGGTTCCTGGTCATCGGTCGGATCTTGTATCCGTTCCTTGTAACGCCTCCCTGTTAACTCGCCGCCGGGTTGTCCGGCGGCTTTTTCTTTTCGCCAAACCGGTGTTTCATCTGCGATTTTAACGATTCATCGCTTGACCCGGCCCCGTCATCTTTCTAGGCTGCGGCCACGGCAAGTTGGCAGGGTGAGGCATCAAGAAACGGAGGGCCGCGGTCCAGACGGCTGGATCGGAAGGCCCTCCAGTTCCTTTTGGGGCTCCGCATCTTGCCCGGCGAATCTTTCCAACGGACATTATGGCGGCCGGCCGGTACAGGCCGGGTAATTTCGGCGTTTTAGCCGCCGCGATTTTCTGTATGGTGGGGCCGGCCTCACCGGTCAGGAAAGGCGGCGCCATGGCTGATCCCAAGTTCCTCAAGTTCGACACCCTTTCGCTGCACGCGGGCCAGCGGCCGGACCCGGCGACCGGGGCGCGGGCGGTGCCGATCTATCAGACGACATCCTACGTGTTCCGCGACACCGAACACGCCGCCGCGCTGTTCAACCTCGAGCGCGCGGGGCATATCTACAGCCGGATCTCGAACCCGACCGTGGCGGTGCTGGAAGAGCGTGTCGCGGCCCTGGAGATGGGTGTGGGCGCGGTCGCGGCGGCCTCGGGCCACGCGGCCATGCACCTGGGCATCGTCACGCTGATGGGCCAGGGCGCGCACATCGTCGCCTCGGCCTCGCTCTACGGCGGCTCGGTCAACCTCCTCACTCACACGTTGCCGCGCTTCGGCATCACCACGTCCTTCGTCAAGCCGCGCGACCTGGACGGCTTCCGCAAGGCGATCCGGCCCGAAACCCGGCTG
>CAMYMY010000174.1 GCA_947259625.1 uncultured Kiloniellales bacterium
ACGACCGCACTGATCGTGTCTGAGACAGCAGGGCGTCCATGCGCGCGGAACGGCAGCCCCTGTTGAGAGGCGAGCCCGTGGCTCAGGGAAGAGCCACGGGCGCCGTCCGTACGCCATAGAATACGACCGGACAGACTGGAAGGTACCTGAACCATGACCCAGCCCGACCCCCCTCGCGGCCAGACCCGTCACCCCAAGATGGCGATCTTCGCCGTAGCAACCGTTGCAGCCTTGAGTCTCGTGGCATTCTCGTGGCATGCAACTTCCGGGCGGATTACGGCGCTCGAAACGCGGTTGCAGCGACTCGCGGACACCCTGGACCAACGATTGCCCCCCGGTGACTGGCGAGAGGAATTGGGGCGCGCGACGAAACGCCTGGAGAGCCGAGTCGACGAGTACATACGGTCGGAGCGGAGGCGCCTGACGGCGGAGCTCGATGCACGAGTGGAGGCGTTGGCTGCCACTGCCGCTGCATCCATGTCCACGCCCGAGGAGCGTCGATCGCAAGGTGAGGCCGTCGCCCCGGCGGCCGGCGAGGTGGCGGCTTCGGAATGGGCCCCTGACCCAGCCACCGATTCCGTTGATGGTTCGGGCCTCGAGGATGAAGAGCGCTTCGGGGAGATGTTCGAGTCCCTGCGCGGTTCCCTGGGCCTCGAAGAGGAACGCTGGGCCAACGTGGAAGCGGAGTTGGAGCAGGTCCTCGAGTCCTTCTGGCCCGAATACCTTGCGCGTATGAAATCCAGAAACCCGGACACAGCCGATTTGAGGCGACGTTACTGTGCCCGTATGGAGACGGTTCTCGCGCCCGAGGAGGCCACAAGGCTCGGGTGCGGCGGACCAGGTGAGGTGACGGACCTGGTGCAACCGCCGGCGGGCGGAACGACGCCGTAAATCGGAGATGTCGTCGGTATCGTCGGCAGGATCGAGAGCCTGGGCGGACGGACGACGACGGCGCAAGTTCTGCCGTCATCCTGGAGGTTTTCGCTGAGTTCGACGCCGGCGCAACCGACGCATGTGGCGCGGGCGGCAATCTCGTCATTTTCGGAAGGAACTTCCCGGACCAGGGCAGCGGTGACCCCGCCCCCACGATCACCCTCAAGATCTGGAAACCCAGTCCCGCCGTATGCCGGTTGGAAGAGTAGTAGGGTAACGCCTTCGGCTTCATTTCACTAACTCCAGTGTATGTCTCTTGTGGGTCTACCATCGGAGTTCGTGAGGATGCGCTCGGCCAGGGTCGCCGCGGCGACCAGACCGCCGAGGACCGCCAGGAAGTCGAGGCCGGCAGGCCAGCCCCCAACGGCGCTCGCCGCGCCGACCAGCCAGGCCCGGAACTCCCTCATGCCCCGGGCTCCGTGATCTGTCGTTCAAGAGCCCGCCCGCCCTACACTGCCGCCACGAGGCAGCTCATGCCCTGAGGTGTCGTCACGATAATGGTCCAGGTCGCGCCGTCGCCGTTGGTCAGCACCTCAACTAGGCCGCCGGCGTTCGTGACACCGACGGCGACCGGCGCCTCCCAGGCGAGCGCCCGGGACCAGAAGCCGCGCCGCCCGGCCTTGACCTGCTGGACGTGCCAGGCCAGGCACCCGAGCAGGCCGAGCAGCTAGGTGAAGCCGAGCCACTGGAACAGCCCACGCCACGGCTTTGATCCAATTCAATTGCGATGTGCTTCCGTCGGTGACATACGGCCGTCCGTCCGGCGGGCCTTCCTTCAGTAGACGCGCGACACCTGGTAACCCTGCTTCTTCAGCAAGTTGAGAATGCCGCGCTCGCCCGAGAGGTGGAGGGCGCCGACGGCGACGAAGGCGTTGCCTTCGGCGAGGTGCGACGCGATTCGTTTGACCATGCGCTCGTTGCGCGAGTCGACCATGCGCTCGAGAAAGAGCTTCTGGAGGTCCTGGTCGGTCCCCTCCGACATCTCGTCGGCCAGGCGGTGCAGGGCGCTCAGGTCGCGGTTCAAATAGGCCGTCTTCATCGCGTCGAAAAGGGGCTCGATCCGGGGGTTGGTGTCGATGGCGGCGTCCAGGAGCGCGAGCTGCGTCGGTTCCGGGAGCTCGGCCACGATGGCCATCTGCTCGGCCGGGGTCTCGATGCCGTGCAGAGCGGTGCCGCGGTTCCGCGCGCTGTCCTGCAGCACCTGGTCGAGCGGAACCCCGCCCGCCGCCTGGCGCTGGAACTCGGAGGGCGGCAGGCTGAAGAACATCGTCAGGGCCCAGGGCTTCAATATCCGCAGCTGCGCCCTCGGAAGGCCGTAGCGGGTGCCGGCGTGGAGCACGCGTTCGAACCGCTCGGGCCCGACGATGGCGCCCAGGGCTTTGCCTTCCGGCAGGACCATCGCCTGGGCCAGTTCGCCGCGCACCTGCTCGGTCATGACGATCTCCAGGACCAGGCTCCCGGCGCCGTCGAGGGTGTCCCTCACGGCTTGCGGTAACGCGACCACCTGGCGGTCGGCCGTGTGCATGGTGCCGAAGACGTGGCTCGGCGCCTGGCCGGCGCGCTCGACCCGCCAGAGCAGGCCCTCGCCGAAGGGACGTTCCCCGGCCGCCGGGGTCAGCGGCGAGGCCAGCGACAGCAGGAGCGCCAGGCCGGCCAGCGCCGGGCGCCGCCAGAGGCGGACCGGCAAACTTCGAAGTGAAGCGAGGATCATGCTGTGGTCCCTGATCGCCATGATCTGAAAGGTCGCGCGAGGCGGCTCGGGATCACCGTCCGCCCAGCGGGGCCGCCGCCAGCGAAGCCGCGCAAACAGGACAGGCGGCGACGCGTCGCAAGAGGAACGGAGTACAGCCTGCCGGTTTCGATAGTATGAATCCATCATTGGGGCCGGGGCTGTCGAGTGGAGCCGCGCCGTCGGGCCGCCTTGACCATCATAGCGCGCGCGAGACGCCGTCACGACTGGCCCAAATTTCCACACAATTGCGCCACGTCATGGCCATCGGCTTGCCTATAGTGTTATGAGAAATGTGTTACAGTACGGCTGTTTCTGCCGCGAGCGGTCTCGCCGCGAGCGCCAGGACGGCAACAGTTGTCGTTAAAATCCATAGGGAGTGAGCGTTATGAATGGGTTAGGGAAGGTGGTCATCACCTGTTTGGCAGCCGTGGCTCTGTCCGCCTGCGGCACGGAGCTCCAGAAGGCCGAGAAGGTCAGTCCGCCGGGCTCGGGCTATGATTCCGGTCTCTACGAGGGCTATCTCGGCCTGTCGAAGGCCGAATACGGCGAAGGCGATTACAAGAGCTCCGACTTGTTCGCCCTGCGGGCGGTCTCTGCCGCCGCGGGCAAGGACGGCGGGCCGGAATCGCTCGAGAAGTGGCCCTTGCCGGCAGACAAGGCGGGCGAGCTGGGCTCCGCGCGAAGCCGCCTGATCGCCGCGCTGGGTGAAGGCGCGGCCCAAAAGATGCCCGGCCAGGCGGCCGCGGCGCAGGTCAGCTTCGACTGCTGGCTGCAGGAGCAGCGGGTCTCCGAGAACTTCCAGCCGGACGACATCGCGGCCTGCCGCGACGGGTTCTACACGGCCCTGGCGGCGCTCGAGAAGAAACCGGTGGCCGCGGTCGTCAAGCCGGAGCCGGAGGTCTCGGCTCTGCGGTACGTCATCTATTTCGACTTCAACAGCACCGAGATCGACGAGAAGGCCAAGGCCGTCATCTTCGAGGCGGAAGCGGCCGCCAGAAGGCTGAAGGGTGGCCGTATCGCAGTGTCCGGCTATACCGACACGGTCGGCAGCGCGAAGTACAACGACGTCCTGTCGAAGCTGCGCGCGGGCGCCGTGGCCAAGCTCATGGAGAGCCAAGGCTATCCGGCCGAGAGGGTCTCGGCCGAGGGTTTCGGGAAGACGAACCTCGCGGTTCCCACGCCCGACGGTGTGAAGGAGCCGGGCAACCGCCGCGCGGTCATTTACGTTCAGCCGAAGTGAGTCCAGGACGGCCGTGGACGCCGATCTCGAGGCGTCCCCGGCCGAAATACTCGTCGCGACCCGGCGGCGCTCTTTCGAGCGATCCGCAAGGAATCACGGTGTTCTGGGCCAAGCCGGCGGTTCTAGGGCCATGGCTCGACGGCTTGAAGACCGCCGGAAACCTTGCTGGCGATGGGAGAGCCAACCGATGATCCGTTTCGGGAGAGCGGGGCAGCGGAAGGATTGTTGAGGAAGGGACGGAGCCATGAAGAAACTGCTGATTGGCCTGCTTGCCGTCGTCGTGCTGGCGGTCGTGGTCCTGGTGGCCGCGCCGTTCTTCATTCCGATCGAGACCTACAAGCAGGAAATCGCCGAGCGCACGCGGGATGCCACCGGCCGTGAGCTGACGATCGGCGGCGAGCTCAGCCTGTCGCTGCTGCCGCGCTTCGAGCTTCGGGCCGAGGATGTCGCCTTCGCCAACGCGCCGGGCGCCGGCGAGGCCAACATGGCCACGCTGAAGGAGCTCGTCCTGCGCCTGCAGGTCCTGCCGCTGCTGGCGCTCGATGTGAAGGTCGACAGCTTCGTGCTGGTCGAGCCGGTGATCCACCTGGAGATCGACAAGAAGGGGCGGCCGAACTGGCAGTTCGACGACGCCCCCGTCGCCAAGGCCGAGGCCAAGGCCGAGACCGAGACCGGCACGGCCGAGGGCAAGGACGGCAAGGGACCCGGGCTGGCGGAGCTCAGCCTCGGCGACGTGCGCTTGGAGAACGGCCTGGTCACCTACCGCGATGCCCGCTCCGGCCAGGCCGTGGAGGTCTCGGCGATCAATATGACCGTATCGCTGCCGGATCTCGCCAGCCCCTTCGCCGCCGAGGGGTCGCTGGTGTGGAACGGCGAGCAGGTGAAGCTCACGGCCGAGGGCGACAATCCGCGCCGGCTCTTGGCGGGCGAGGCGACGCCGGTCCAGCTGGCCGTCGAGTCCAAGGCGATCGATCTGTCCTTCGCGGGCCGGGTCACGCTGGCCGAAGCGGTGTCGCTGGACGGCAAGGCCGCCCTCGACGTGCCCTCGATCCGCGATCTGGCGGCATGGACGGGCAATCCGATCGAAGCCGCGGGAACCGGCCTCGGGCCGCTCAAGATCGCCGGCCAGGTCAAGGGAACGGGCCAGAAGATCGCCTTTACGGGCGCCGAGATCGGGCTCGATGACATGACGGCAAAGGGCGGGGTGACGGTCGATGTCGGCGGCGCCAAGCCGCGCCTCAAGGGCCGCCTCGATGTCGACCTGCTGGACCTGAACCCCTACCTGCCTCCGCCGCCAGAGGGCAAAAAGGCCAAGAAGGCCAAGAAGGCCGAGAAGGCCGCGCGGGAGACAGCCGGCCCGGGCGACTGGAGCGACGAGCCGATCGACCTGAGCGGCCTGAAGGCGGCCGATGTCGATTTCGACCTGACCGTCGGCGGCATCCGGGTCCAGGACGTCAAGGTCGGGCGCAGCGCCCTCGCGGTCTCGCTCAAGGACGGCCTGCTGGTCGCCGACCTCGCGGAACTCAACCTCTACGACGGTAAGGGCAAGGGGCGGATCACCGTCGACGGCCGCGGCAAGGTGCCGGCAGTCAAGCAGTCCTTCACCATGGCGGGCATCTCGGCCGAGCCGCTGCTGACCGACGCCGCCCAGTTCGACCGGCTCTCCGGCACCGGCCAGCTCGAGATCGCGGTCTCGACCAGAGGCGGCAGCGAACGTGCCATGGTCGAGGCGCTGAACGGCGAGGGCGCCGTCAAGTTCGTCGATGGCGCCATCAAGGGCGTCAACCTGGCGGCCATGGTACGCAACGTCAAATCGGCCTTCGTCCCCGGCGGTACGGGCGATACCCAGAAGACCGACTTCGCCGAGCTTTCCGGCACGTTCCGGATCGACAAGGGCATCCTGCGCAACAACGACCTGAAGCTGCTCAACCCGCTGATCCGACTGGCCGGCGCCGGCACCTCGGACCTGCCGAAGCGGACGGTCGACTACCGGGTCGAACCCAAGGTCGTGGGTTCGCTGAAAGGCCAGGGGGCCGAGGACGAGGCCAAGGGCCTGATGGTTCCAGTCACCGTCAAGGGGCCGTGGCACGACCTGAAGTACCGCCCGGATCTAGCCGGGCTGATCGGCGGTGTGGCGAAGGACCCGGCCAAGGCCCTAGAGGGCGCCAAAGAAACGCTCAAGGGCCTGACCAAGCCGCCGGAGGAAGGCGGCGGGACCGCCGTGCCGGACCCGAAGAAGGCGCTGAAGAAGTTGTTCGGGAACTGAATCTCAGCCGGCCAGCGCCAGGACCACCGCGGCGAGGGCGCCGGCGAGCAGGACGGACCAGGTCAGCGCTGTGCCCGCTGTGCGCCCGAAGGAGATCCCGCTCGAGCGCGACAGGCCCAGCGCGTGCAGCAGGCGCCCGGCGAGCAGCGCCACGCCGAGCCCGTGCAGCAACCAGGATGGCCCGCCGTTGAACTCGCAGGCGGCCATCAGGATCAGCGCCATGGGCGCGTACTCGACCAGGTTGGCGTGGGTGCGGATGGCGCGCCTCATACCAAAGGTCACTGATAATGACGCATTTCACCGAGGCGCTTTTGGCCGCCAGCAAGGCGCGCGCTGCGCGGTTGTGCTGGTACAACAAGCAGTGCGCAACGCGGCTGGCGGCCAAAAGCGCCCGGCCCTGCGGGTGGGGCGTATCGGGGCGCCGGGTGCGTTGCGGCGCTTGCCCGATGCACGCATCGCGCTGCGCACCGCGCCTACCCGGGCGACCCGATCCGCTCCCATGAAATGAGTCATTATCAGTGACCTTTGGTATGAGCTGGGAGTCGACGGCGGTCTACTACCGCCTGCTCAACGAGATCGTGCGCGCGCGCCTGGGCGGGCTCCATTCCGCGCAGATTCTCCTGTGGTCGTTCGATTTCCACGAGGTCGAGGCCTGCCAGGCGGCCGGCCGCTGGGACCAGGCGACGGCGCTGATGGTCGCGGCCGCCCGGCGGCTCGAGACCGGCGGCGCCGAGATCCTGCTGATCGGCACCAATACCATGCACAAGATGGCCGACGAGGTGCAGTCCGCCGTTTCGATCCCGCTGCTGCACATCGCCGATGCCACGGCGGAGCCGGTCAAGCGGCGGGGGCTGGCCAGGATCGGGCTGCTGGCCACGGCCTATACCATGGAGCAGGACTTCTACCGCGGCCGGCTGGAGGCCCGCCACGGCCTCGAGGTCCTGGTGCCCGACGCCGCCGGGCGCAAGGCCGTGCACGACATCATCTACGACGAGCTCTGCCGCGGCGTGATCCGGCCCGAATCCAAGGCGCGCTATCAGGAGGTCGCCGCGGACCTGCTGGCGGCGGGGGCCGAGGGCGTGATCCTCGGCTGCACCGAGGTCGGCCTCCTGCTCCAGGAGGGCGACGTGCCGGCCCCCGTGTTCGACACCACGTACCTGCACGCCGAGGCCGCCGTCGACATGGCGCTCGCCTGAGAAACGGACCCAAGATGAACGAAGGTAGATCATGGTGTTGGCAGCGCCACGTCAGAGCTTGTCATGGCCGGACTTGATCCGGCCATCCAGG
>CAMYMY010000175.1 GCA_947259625.1 uncultured Kiloniellales bacterium
TCGGCATGGTGGGTCGCCCACCACGCGGCGTCGGTCTGCAGGGCGTTGGCCATGTTGTCGTCGGCGGTCGGCAGCATCGCCTTCACGCTGTCACCGATCAGCGCCATCGATGACCTTCTCGCCGGCCCGTAGGATATGTACTTGGTTTGCTCGGCGAGTTGACGAGAGCCGGTCGCAAAGCGGACGAACGCTAGGGCCTTGTCCAGATTGTAGGTGCCCTTCGGGATGCCCCAGGAATCGATGTCCCAGATCTGTCCGTCCCACAGGATCGTGAAGTCCTTGCCCTCCTCGACGATCGGGCGATACAGGCGGCCGTTCCAGACGGAGGTCATGACGACCGAGTCCGAGTCGAGAAGTCCCACCGGATCGGATCCGGACTCCCACCAAACGATGCTCGTCTTGATCCGGTCCAGAACGGAGAAGGCGCGCTCTTGCCCGTCTTCGGTTTCGAGCGTCGCATAGACCTGGTCCGGGGCGACGCCGTCGGCCAGCAAGGCCCACTCCATGACCACGCGCGGATCGCGTCTGAGGCCTCGTTTGCCTGGAAACTTCTTCACATCGAAGAAGTCGGCCAGCTGCGTCGGAGGGCTGCTGCCCACGGCTTTGTTGTCGAAGGCGACCACCGTCGCCCAGACGGTCTGGCCGACGCCGCAGTCGGTAAACGCGCCCGGGATGAAGTCCTTGCTTGCAGGCATGCCGTCGTCGCCGGCTGGCAAACCCTTGTGATCGATCTTTTCGAGCAGACCTTGTTTCCATCGCCACCCATTCGCCGCTTCGAAGCCGGAACGGCTTCACGTAAGCCAGCATCTGGCTCCGCGTATAGTTGCCGCCCCAAGAAACGACCGTCAGGGCTTTCTGCGGCGAAGTCTGCGCAACTGCGGCGCCCGATTGCAGAAGCGCCATGGCCAGACAGATGACTCCAGCGCGAGAATAGGAACGCATCGCCTTGATCTCCCCTTTTCGATCCTCACCATCCGTGGCAACTGCAAGATCAGGCACGCAGTTCTCCAGTCAGGCTTGTGCCGTCTGGTGCTTCGGCTGCGCCCGGTGCCGGCACGGCGCTTGAATCCTCGTTCAGAGACTTGACGACCCCGTAGGTCATCAAGAGCATGATCACGCTGACGGGCAATGCCGCCGCGATCGAGGCGGTTTGCAGGGCCTTCAGGCCACCGGCCACCAGTAGGACCGCCGCTACGAAACCCTCGCCCAGGCCCCAGACGATCCGGAACCTCTGCGGCGGATTGTCGTCGCCCATGCTGAGCATCGTGGTGATGACCAGCGTCCCCGAGTCGGACGAGGTGATGAACCAGGTGGCGAGCAGGAAGGTGGCCAGGGCCGCCATGGCCCAGTTCAGCCAGGCGACCTCCGTCATACGCTCGATGGTGCCATAGAGCGCCGCTGGCAGGTTCCAGTCCCGGACCAACTGCGCGACTCCCGCCGTTCCCACGCCGCCATCCGCGTTCAGCTCCATGTAGAGGGCGTTGCCGCCGAAGATGCAGAGCCAGAAGAACGCGATGGTGGTCGGCACGAACATCACCCCCACCATGAACTCGCGAATGGTGCGGCCGCGGCTGATCCGCGCAATGAACATGCCGACGAAGGGTGCCCAGGAGATCCACCAGCCCCAATAGAAGATGGTCCAGCCACCCTGCCAGGCCGCATCGCCTGGCGCATTGAAGGTCTGGAAGCCCATCGGGATGACGTTCCAGAGGTAATCACCCACCGTGGTGACGAAGAATCCCAGCAGCCACTTGGTAGGCCCGCCGAACAGGAAGAAGGCGAGCAAAACGATGCTCAGCCAGATGTTCCACTCCGAGATGATGCGGATGCCCTTGCCGACACCGGATACCGCGGAGAACGTGGCGACAATGGAGATGACCACGATCAGGATCAGCTGGGTGGTCGTGCCCGGATCGACTCCGAACAAATGGTTTAGCCCCGTGGCCATCTGGCTGACACCGAGACCGAGCGAGGTGGCGACGCCGAAGACCGTGCCGAAGACGGCCAGCAGGTCGACGGCGTGACCGATCGGGCCATAGATCCTTTCGCCGATTATCGGATAGAGCGCCGAGCGCAACGTCAGCGGCAGCTTCTTCCGGAATCCGAAATAGGCCAGGCAAAGGCCGATCATCACATAGACCGCCCAGCCGTGAAATCCCCAGTGGAAATAGGTCACGCGCATCGCGTAGACCGCGCGGTCCCTGGTCATGTCGGTAACGAGGGCGTGGTCGGCGAAGGGGTTGTTCGGGTAGCCCCAGGGTTGCGTGTTGTCGAAATAGAAGATCGGCTCGGCGATTCCGAAGAACAGCAAGCCGATGCCGACCCCGGCCGAGAACAGCATGGCGAACCACGAGAAGTTGCTGAACTCGGGCTTGCTGTCGTCGTCGCCGAGCTTGACCCCGCCGTGACGGCTGAACATCAGATAAAAGCAAACGAAGAGCATGACGACTAGGGCGCTGAGGTAGTACCAGTTCAGCGCGGACTCGATCCAGCCGCGTATCGCCGAGTATATGGAATTGGCGAACTCGACATTCAGAACCGTAAACAGGACGAAGGCCGCGACCATGCCTTTGGAGGCAATTCCCATGGCCGGGTGAAGGCCTTTCCAAATGCCGTCCGTTGCCACATGCCCCGTTATCTTCTCTCGCATGGCCACAGTCCTCCCCTATGAGAACCCGGTCGCCCTGGGTGCGAGGGCGCCGAGCCTTGTTTGTTTCGTTTCTTGGTTGGGGATACGCCGAACCGGCTGCACCGCCGCCGCCTGCCGGTCGTCCCCGCACCTGAAGGGAAGGTTAACGGCGGCCTCTGGCGGCAAATCGCCAATTTGCGACACATCGCAGATCGCGCGCGCCCTGCTGTCGGGCCCGGCCAGCGGGAAGAAGCCGATATGGTATTATAATACCACACAGGTAAGATATTTCAGCAAAAGGCTTTTTGCACGTTGACAGGCCAGACCGCCTCGGCTAGAACCCGCCCGCGCCGCGCGGCGGGTAGTGCTTGCCGGCGGCGCCGGATTCCAGAACACGATCAGAGAGTGTCATGAAGACCTACTCCGCCAAACCGGCCGAGATCGAGAAGAAGTGGTTCCTGATCGACGCCGACGGCCTGGTGCTCGGGCGGCTCGCCAGCCAGGTCGCCTTGATCCTGCGCGGCAAGCACAAGCCCAGCTACACCCCGCATATGGACTGCGGCGACCACGTCGTCATCGTCAACGCCGAGAAGGTGACCCTGACCGGCAAAAAGCGGGCCGACAAGACCTACTACTGGCACACCGGCTATCCGGGCGGCATCAAGCAACGCACCGCCGACCAGATCCTCGGCGGCAAGCACCCGGAGCGGGTGATCCTGAAGGCGGTCGAGCGCATGGTCCCGCGCAACCCGCTCGGCCGCCAGCAGATGCGTAGCCTGCGGGTCTATGCCGGGCCGGAGCACAAGCACGAGGCCCAGCAGCCCGAGCCGCTCGACATCGCAGCCATGAACCCGAAGAACAAGAGGAGCGCTTGAGCATGGCCGAGGAAAGCCAGACCCTGACCGACCTCAGCGAGCTGGGCGAGGCGACCGGCGCGATTGCCGAGGCGGCGCCCGCCCCGGCCGAGCCCAAGCTGGACGCCCAGGGCCGCGCCTACGCCACCGGCAAGCGCAAGGACGCCGTGGCCCGGGTCTGGATCAAGCCGGGCGCCGGCCAGGTCACGGTCAACGGCCGCGGGTTCGAGGCCTACTTCGCCCGCCCGGTACTGCGCATGGTGATCCATCAGCCTTTCGAGGCGGTCGGCCGCAAGGACCAGTACGACGTGGTCTGCACCGTCAAGGGCGGCGGCCTGTCCGGCCAGGCGGGCGCTTTGCGCCACGGCATCTCCAAGGCGCTGACCTCCTTCGAGCCGGAGCTCAGGCCCGTGCTCAAGCAGGGCGGCTTCCTGACCCGCGACTCCCGCGTGGTCGAGCGCAAGAAGTACGGCAAGCGCAAGGCGCGAACGGGGCACTCTTCGGAGTGCTCCTTTGCGTTTGGCGGGAGCAATTGAGATCACGTCTTCTCCTCGGACGGTTCTAGGACATACCGTCGAGGAAGTCCCGGACCACGGGATTGACGAGGTCCGGTCGGACCAAAGGCGCCATATGGCCACCCGCGGGGAGTTCCACCGCGGTCATACCGGGCAGTTCCGCCAACAGGATGTCCATGATCTCCTTGATCGGGGGCTTGGTTCCTGCGGCATGGACCAGCAAGGTTCTCGCTGCCAAGTCGCGCCAAGCCTCGACGGGCGTCGTCTCGTTCATGACACTGTCCCATTCATGCAAGACGGGCGGCAGCATGGACAGGAATCCCGACCGCCGTTCCGGCGACATGGTCGCCCAGGCGCCGTCGCCGTTCCAGTAGTCGGCGAAACGCCGGCCAACCCAGGCCCAGTCGTTGGCGCCGATGTTGGTCTTCGTGTCGTCGCGCAAGGCCTTGATTTCGGCGAAAGCCGCGTCGCGACTGTGCCGGGCGAGAAGATAGAACGGATTGGGTTCCAGAAGGACAAGGCTCGACACCCGCTCGCTCAGTTGCAGCGCTGCTTTCATGGCGACCGTGCCGCCGAACGAATGACCGGCGAGGTGAAGGGGGGTTCCGATGCTCCCGGCCAAGGCGGAAACCAATCCCGCCTGATCGCCCAGCGTTTGCACGGAACCGTCGGGCCAGGGCGTCGTCTCGCCGTACCCGAAGAGGTTGAGGGCGACGACCCGGTAGCCGTCCTGAAGATCTTCGATGAGCCTGCGCCACTGCCTGTTGCCGCAGGCAGAGCTGTGAAGCAGCACGACGGGAGGACCGGAGCCGTCGTCGCTGTAGTCGATCTCGTACCGTCCGGTGCTCAGGACAGGCATTGCCGATAGCTTCCCCGCTCGAAAGAGCTGGGAAAGTGTAGCAGTCTGGAGCTGTCGCCGATAGTTCGACGCCTGGACGAGCAGCTGCCACACGGCAGTCGGTCTCGCATTCTTCGATCAGAATGGGATGAACGCCATGACACCGCCGCCGATCGACCAGCAGGTGACCTTCATCTACACCGGAGACCTCGCGCGAAGCGCGCGCTTCTATGCCGAGGTGCTGGGCCTGGAGCAGGTGCTCGACCAGGGCGCCTGCCGCATCTTCCGAGTCGCGGGCGAGGGCTTCTTGGGGATCTGCACGAACCCGGCGCGCGCAGTTGCGCCCGAGGGCTTCACCCTGACCTTCGTGACTCCCGAGGTGGACGCCTGGCACGACCGCCTGGTGGCGGCGGAGGTAGCGGTCGAGGGACCGCCTCGCGAAAATCCGGACTACCGGATCTACAACTTCTTCGCCCGCGACCCGGACGGCTACCGGATCGAGTTCCAGCGCTTCCTGGACCCGACGTGGCCATCGCATTGTGTGGTCTGAGACAGTAGTGATCCGACTGTTCGTGACAGCCGGTCGTGCCAAGGAAGCGCCCCGTTGTTCGGGTTGCGCGGTTCCAACCGCCACCGAGTGGGAATAGTCACAGCGACCTCCTCGGAGAGGGATTAGACTGCAACCCTCGAGATAGCTACCGGCATTGGGGAGGAAGGCGAATGTCGATGCGGATCGCGACTTTCAACCTGGAAAACCTGGACGACAAGCCCGGCCAGAACCCAAGCCTCCGAGAGCGTATTGCCGTCATGCGGCCGCAGTTGCAGCGTCTGCGCGCCGACATCCTTTGCTTCCAGGAGGTGAACGGCCAGGAGACGCCGGGCCAGCCTCGCCGGCTGCTCGCCCTCGAAGAGGTGCTGGCGGGAACACCCTACCGGGACTTCCACATGGTCTCGACAATGACCGCGGACGGGTTCCAGGTCTACGACGAGCGCAACCTGGTGGTGGCGAGCCGCCACCCGATCACGGCTCACCGGACCCTGAAGCACGACTTTGCGCAGGCGCCGCAGTACAGGAAAGTCACGGCCAGCCCGCCCGAAGACGAGGCCAGGGACGTGAGCTGGGAGAGGCCCATTCTCCACGCCACGATCGAGCTGCCGGGCGGCCGGCCGCTGCACGTGATCAACCTGCACCTCAAGTCGAGACTGCCCTCGAACGTGGATGGCCAGAAAGCGGACCGCTTCACCTGGCGTACGGCGGCCGGTTGGGCGGAAGGCGCTTTTCTCTCGGTAATAAAGCGCGTCGGCCAGGCGCTGGAAACGCGGATCCTGATCGATCAGATCTTCGATACCGACGAAAACGCCTGGATCGTGGTCTGCGGCGACCTGAACGCGGATCTGGACCACGTCCCGGTCGAGGCGATCCGCGGCGATGTCGAGAACACCGGCAACGGGGATTTGGCGACCCGCGTCATGGTGCCCTGCGAGCTGAGCGTGCCGGAGACCTCGCGCTATTCCCTGTACCACCACGGCAGAGGTCAGATGCTCGATCATTTGCTCGCCTCGCGGGGCCTCTTGACCTTCTACCGGGGCACCGAGATCCACAACGAGTTGCTGCACGACGAGTCGGTGGCCTTCGCCAGGGACGCCAAGTTCCCGGAATCCGATCACGCCCCGGTCGTCGCGGCCTTCGACCTGCCGGCGAATTGAGACGGCCACCCCCGGCACAGCCGCCGGGCGACCGATTAACAGCCTTGATCTGCACGGGCGAGCCCGTCGGCGCGCGTAGAGCGTGGCGGGCGATGTCTGCCGCGCTTGCCAACACCCGCTGACTTGCTAAAACGAAGGCCCTGACACGTGGTGAACCGCAATGACCGCAAAAGGCGACAAGATCAGTATCGGGATCCTCGGGGCCTCCGGCTATACCGGGGCCGACCTCGTGCGCCTGCTGGCGACCCATCCCAACGCAGAGATCACGCTGCTGACCGCCAACACCCAGGCCGGAAAGCCCCTGGCCGCGGTCTATCCGCACCTGGGCGGGCTCGACCTGCCGGACCTGATCCGCGGCGAGGAGGCGGACTGGGAGGGCGTGGACGTCGCCTTCTGCGGCCTGCCGCACGGCACCACGCAGGAGATCATCGCCGGGCTGCCGGAGCGCCTCAAGGTGATCGACCTCTCGGCCGACTTCCGGCTGACCGACACCGGGACATACGCCCAGTGGTACGGTCACGCGCACCGGGCGCCCGAGCTGCAGACGCAGGCAGTCTACGGCCTGACCGAGCACAGGCGTGACGCGATTTCGGGCGCGCGGCTGGTCGCCTGTCCGGGCTGCTATCCGACGGCCGCGCTGCTCCTGCTGCTGCCGCTGGTCGCCGAAGGATTGATCGAGGCCGACGACATCATCATCGACGCCAAGTCGGGGGCGAGC
The DNA here is from genome assembly GCA_947259625.1 of uncultured Kiloniellales bacterium. Taxonomy (GTDB): domain Bacteria; phylum Pseudomonadota; class Alphaproteobacteria; order Kiloniellales; family JAKSDN01; genus CAMYKD01. The sequence goes on from CAMYMY010000175.1 coordinate 7,262, forward strand.
GGCGCCGGGCGCAGCGTCAAGGAATCCATGCTGTTCTGCGAGGTGGCCGAGGGCCTGCACCCCTACGCCGTGGCCGGGCACCGCCACGCGCCCGAGATCGAGCAGGAGCTTTCCGGGGCCGCCGGCCGGCCGCTTCTGGTCAACTTCACGCCGCATCTGGTGCCCGCGAACCGGGGCGAGCTGCTGACCACCTACGTGCGCCTGGCGCCCGGCCGGAGGGTCGAGGACCTGCGCCGGGCGCTCGACGCCCGCTACGCGGACGAACCCTTCGTGCGGCTCGTGCCCGAGGGCGCGGTGCCGGCGACCCGCCACGTGCGCGGCTCCAACTTCTGTCTGCTCGGCGTCTTCGCCGACCGGCTGCCGGGCCGCGCGATTCTGGTCTCGACGCTCGACAACCTCGTCAAGGGCTCGAGCGGCCAGGCGATCCAGAACATGAACGTCATGTTCGGGTTCCCCGAGACCACGGGCCTGGAGCAACAGCCGCTGTTCCCGTGACGGCGCAACGGCCAGGGTGCGAATACTGATAGATCAACGAAACAACGTGGAGGGACGGACATGACGGAACGGCCGGTTGCGATCGTTACGGCGGCGGGCAGCGGCATGGGTGCTGCCGTTGCGCGGGAGCTGGCGCGCCGCGACTACGCGGTCGCGGTGTTGTCCTCGTCAGGCAAGGGCGAAGCGCTTGCGGAGGAGCTCGGCGGGATCGGCGTCACCGGCTCGAACCTGGTACCCGCGGACCTCGGGCGCCTGGTCGACCGCACCCGTTCAGAGTTCGGGCGCATCGACGCGGTCGTCAACAGCGCCGGCCATGGCCCGAAGGGGCCGGTTTTGGAGATCAGCGACGACGACTGGCACCTGGGCATGGACGTCTACCTGCTCAACGTGATCCGCATGTGCCGGCTGGTGACTCCGGTCATGGAGGAACAGGGGAAGGGGGCGATCGTCAACATCTCGACCTATGCCGCCTTCGAGCCGGAGGCGACCTTCCCGACCTCCGGCGTGTTCCGGGCGGGCCTCGCCGCCTTCACCAAGCTCTACGCGGACCGCTATGCGTCCCAGAACATCCGCATGAACAACATCCTGCCGGGCTTCATAGACAGCCTGCCGGAACGCGAGGAGTTCCGCGCCCGGATCCCGATGGACCGCTACGGCACCGTTGCGGAGATCGCGGCGACCGCGGCCTTCCTGGTCTCGGACGAGGCGGGCTACATCACCGGCCAGAACCTCCGCGTCGACGGCGGCATCACACGATCGGTTTGACGGCGCCCCGGCCGTTCCCGCGCCGGGCCCAACAAACGCGCCGCCGCAACAGCAAGGGGAAGCCGTGAATGACCGGCATCATCCTGCCTTTCAGGGGCATGACCCCGAAGGTCGCCGAAGACGCCTTCGTCGCCGAAACCGCGACCCTGATCGGCGATGTCGAGATCGGGCCGGGCGCGTCGGTCTGGTACGGCTGCGTGCTGCGCGGCGACGGCAACAGGATCCGGGTCGGGCGCAACACCAACATCCAGGACGGCACGGTCGTCCACGTCAACCACGACCCCGGGGGCGACTACCGCGAGACCGGCGGCGGCATGCCGACCCTGATCGGCGACGACGTGACGATCGGGCACATGGCGCTCATTCACGCCTGCACGGTGGAGGACCGCAGCTTCGTCGGCATGCGGTCGGTGGTCATGGACCTGGCGGTCGTGGAGACCGGCGCCATGGTCGCCGCGGGCGCCCTGGTTGCGCCGGGCAAGCGGGTCGACGCGGGCGAGCTCTGGGTCGGCAGCCCGGCCCGCCGGGCGCGTGCGATCAGCGACGAGGAGCGGGACATGATGGCCTACATCGCCCGGCACTACGGCGAGCTGGCGGCGGAATACCTCGCGGGTGGCGGGGCGGCGGAGTAGGGCGGCGCTGTCGGGCGGCTAGACGATCGCGTTTGGCGTGAAGAAGCTTCGGAAGACCCCCCACCCTGGCCCTCCCCCGCAAGGGGGGAGGGAATATGTTGAGGCACTATGATGTTCTCCCTTCCCCTCGACGGGGGAGGGTCGGGGTGGGGGTGATTGATTCGGCGCCGATACCGGCGCCCTTGGAGAGTGCGGGGTCAAGGTGCTGCGCTTGTCGACAGTCGGACTGATCGCGGCGGTCTGCCTGGCCGAGGTGCTCACCATGCTGGGCTTCTCGACCTTCGCCGCGCTGCTGCCCTTCTTCCGAGAGGCCTGGGGGCTCTCCAACACGGACGCCGGCTGGATCAGCGCGATCTTTTTCGCCGGCTATACGCTGGCCGTGCCGGTCCTGGTCAGCCTGACCGACCGGATCGATCCCAAGCGCATCTACCTGCTGAGCGCGGCGCTGGCGGCCGCGGCCGGCCTCGGCTTCGCGGTCTTCGCCGAGGGCTTCTGGAGCGCGCTGCTGTTCCGGGGCCTGGCGGGGGTCGGCCTGGCCGGGACCTACATGCCGGGCCTCAAGGCGCTCTCCGACCACGTCGGGACGGAGCACCAGTCGCGCGCGGTGGCCTTCTACACTTCCAGCTTCGGGATCGGCGCGGCGCTCTCGTTTCCGTTGGCGAGCCTGCTGGCCGAGGGGCCGGGCTGGCGCTGGGCCTTCGCCGGACCGGGCGCCGCGGCCGTCCTGGCAGGCCTGCTCGTCCTGCTGCTGGTGCCGCGCAGCGCGCCGCACCACCTGCGGGCGCCGGACACGGCGCTGCTTGACTTCCGGCCGGTCCTGCGCAACCGCTCGGCGCTCGCCTATACGCTCTGCTACACGGTGCACAACTGGGAGCTCTTCGGCTTCCGCTCCTGGATCGTCGCCTTCCTGGTTTTCGCCGGGGGCGGCGGTGGGGCGCGGCTGCTGGACCCGACGGTAATCGCCGCGGTAGTCATCCTGCTGGGCATGCCGACCAGCATCCTCGGCAACGAGCTGTCGATGAGGTTCGGCCGACGGCGCACCGTGGCGCTGATCATGGCCGCCTCGGCCCTGCTCTGCTTCACGATCGGCTTCACCGCCGCGCTGCCCTACCTGGTCGTCGTTCTGTTCTGCGTGCTCCAGGGCTTTACTGTGAGCGGCGAATCGGCCTCGGTGACCGCCGGCGCGCTGGGCAGCGCGGCGCCCGGCTACCGCGGCGCGACCATGGCGATGCATTCGACGCTGGGCTTCACCGGTTCCTTCTTCGGGCCGCTGGTCTTCGGCCTCGTGCTCGATCTCGCCGGCGGCCAGAGCGTGCTCGCCTGGGGCCTCGCCTTCGGCCATATGGGCCTGGTGATGCTGGGCGGGCCGCTGGCCCTCGCGCTGCTGCGCCCCAAGCCGCTGCCCGGCGACCGGGCGCCTGTTGCCGCCGAACCGGCAGATCGGGCATAAACCAGCAGGAGGCGGGCCAAACGAGCCATGGCCAGCAAGCGCAGACGCAGGGCGATCAGGCGCCGCAACCCGCTGGTTCCGGCAGTCCGCAAGCTCGGCCACAAGGTCAGGCTCTCGGCCAAGCGCTATAGGCGCCGCCCCAAGCACCCGGGGATTGACCGGCCGGGCCCGCCGGATGGCGGGAGCGGATAAGCCCGCCGTCATCGCGGGGAGACCACGGGCGCCCGCCATGGTATGACTGCGCAGTCAATCGCGCGGGTGGTTCGAACGAAGGGCAGGCGATGACCGATATCAGGCTGACGATCCGCGACATCACGGTCCGTTCGGTCCTGGTGCCGCTGGCCCGACCGCTGGCGACCCGGGTCGTCACCATCGAACAGGCGCCGTTGCTGCTGCTCGACCTGCAGACCGAGGAGGGCGTGACCGGCCGGACCTACCTGTTCGGTTACACGGCGCGCGGCAGCGTCCACATGGCGGCCCTGCTGCACGACATCCTGGCGATGACCAGGGGCGACCGGGTCGCGCCGGTCGACCTCTTCGCCAAGGCCACGAAGGGCCTCACCCTGATGGGGCGCCAGGGGCTCGCGGCCATGGCGGTCTCCGGCTTCGACGTGGCATGCTGGGATGCGCTCGCGCAGGCCGCCGGCGTCTACAACAGCAACGGCCTGGGCCTGATCGCGCCGGAGGCGGCGGCCGAGCAGGCACAGGCGCTGCTCGCCGAAGGCGGCTTCGAGGCGGTCAAGATTCGCCTGGGCCGGGCCACCCTGGCCGAGGACCTGGCCGCCCTGCGCGCCGTGCGCAAGGCGGTCGGCGACAACGTCCTGCTGCCCTGCGACTTCAACCAAGGCCTGAGCGTTGCGGAGGCGGTCCGCCGCGGCCGGGCCCTCGACGGCGAGGGCGTCCACTGGATCGAGGAGCCGATCGTCTACGACGATTTGGAAGGTTGCGCCAAGATCGCCCGGGAAGTCGCGACGCCGATCCAGATCGGCGAGAACTTTTACGGGCCCAGGGCCATGGCCGAGGCGATCGCGGCCCGGGCGGCCGACTACATGATGCCCGACCTCGAGCGCATTGGCGGAGTCACAGGCTGGCTCCGGGCCGCGGCCCTGGCCGAGGCCGCGAACATCGAGCTGTCGAGCCACATCTTCCCGGAGGTGTCGTGCCACCTGATGGCGGTGACGCCGACCCGCCACCTGCTGGAATACGTCGACTGGGCCGCCCCGATCCTGGCCGATCCGCTGCGGGTCGAGAACGGGCAGGTCGAGATCCCCGACGTGCCGGGCACGGGTGTCGCCTGGAACGAGGACGCGGTCGCGAAGTTCGAGGTGGAACTCTAGGCGATGCGGGCCTGTGCGCAGGTACGTTCCAACACGTAAGAAATCTCGAATTCTACATAAATATCAATGAAATACGCCTCAAAACCCGTTTGAACAAACTTGCAAAATTCGACTAGTTGTATTATGCTATGTCCTATGCTTATAGCAAATCCACTCGTGCCTCCGGTCTCCACGGCCCAGGGCAATGCTCCGGCCCCGGTGGCCAATGCGCCGGCGGCCGCGCAGAACGACAAGGCGGAGACCGACCGGCCGGTGACGGCGGCGGAACCCGACGAGCGCTCCAACACCGAGGATCAGGGCCGTCCGGACTCCGGCGGCGGCCGCCCCGAACGCGGCCAGCAGCTCGACATCACGGTCTGATCTGCTCTCGGCCGAGGCCGGGCCAGCCTGTCTTTCGATGATGATAGAGCTCTTCGGAGCCTGAACGGCCCCGGGGGCGCTTCAGTCGTGCGCCTTGACCTTGACGTAGGCGCCGGGGGCGTCCTCGATGACTTTCAGCTTGCCGTCGCCCGGCTGCCGGGCAGCCACCTTGGCGCCGCTCTTCCCGGCGAGCCACTTGGACCAGGTCGGCCACCACGACCCGCTGTGCTCGGTCGCGCCCTTCAGCCAGGACTCCGGGTTCTTGGGGTTCTTGGCATTGGTCCAGTGGCCGTACTTGCCGGCGGCCGGCGGGTTGACCACGCCGGCGATGTGGCCCGAGGCCGCGAGGACGAACTTGACCGGCCCAGAAAACAGCTGCGTCGCGGCATAGGTCGACTGCCAGGGCGCGATGTGGTCCTCGCGCGTCGACAGCATGAAGACCGGAAGCTCGATCTTGGTCAGGTCGATCGGCACGCCGGTCAGCTCGATGCCGCCCGGTTTGACCAAGAGATTCTCCTGGTACATCTTGCGCAAATAGAAGCTGTGCATGGCTGCCGGCATGCGGGTCGAGTCCGCGTTCCAGTACAGGAGGTCGAAGGGGAAGGGGTCCTTGCCCAGCAGGTAGTTGTTGACCACGAAGGACCAGATCAGGTCGTTGGCCCGCAGCATGTTGAAGGTGGTCGCCATCTCGGCGCCCTCGAGATAGCCGCGCTCGTGCATCTTCTCCTCGAGCGAGGCCAGCTGCTCCTCGTCGATGAACACGCCCAGCTCGCCCGCCTCGGTGAAATCGGTCATCGTGGTCAGGAAGGTGGCGCTCTTGAAGCGATCGTCCTTCTTGACCGCCATGGCGGCCAGGGTGGCGGCGAGCAGCGTCCCGCCCAGGCAATAGCCGACGACGTTGGCGTCGGATTCGCCGGTCGCCGCCTCGACCGCCTCGAGCGCCGCCAGCGGGGCCTCCAGCATGTAGTCCTCGAAGGTCTTTTGGGCGAGCTTGGCATCGGGGTTGACCCAGGAGATCACGAAGACGGTGAAGCCCTCGGCCACGGCCCATTTGACGAAGGAGTTCTTCGCGCGCAGATCGAGGATGTAGTACTTGTTGATCCAGGGCGGAATGATCAGGAGCGGCCGCTTGTAGACCTTTTCGGTCGTGGGCGTGTACTGGATCAGCTGGATCAGGTCGTTCTGATAGACCACCTTGCCCGGCGTTACCGCGATGTTGTGGCCGACCTCGAAGGCATCAGGGTCGGTCATCTTGATCTGCAGCCGGCCGTTGCCCCGGTCCAGGTCGTCGAGCAGGTTCTGCAGCCCCTTGACCAGGTTTTCGCCCCCCGACTCCATGGTCGAGCGCAGCACCTCGGGGTTGGTCATGACGAAGTTGGAGGGCGCCATGGCGTCGACGAACTGGCGGGTATAGAAGTCCACCTTCTTGGCGGTCTTGTCGTCCAGGCCCTCGACCTCCTGCACGGTGGACTGGACCCAGCGGGCGCTCAGCAGATAGGACTGCTTGATGAAGTCGAAGACGTGGTTCTCGTCCCAGGCCGGGTCGGAAAAGCGCCGGTCGTCGCCCGCGGGCTGGAACGCGGCTTCGCCCGATCCGCCGATCAGCCGCTGGGTAGTGGACTGCCAGAGCTGCATGTAGTCCTGCCAGAGGTTCATCTGGGCCTGAACCAGCTTGGCCGGATCGCTCATCATGCGCGCGGTCATCTCGAGGAAGGCGCCGCCGATATTGAGCGGGTCGAGGCCCTTGGGGGCGGCCCCGGCGCTGGTCTGCCGGTCGAGCCAGTCGGAAACGATCTTCTGACTCTTCTCGGCGATCTCGCCCATCGACTTGGTCAGCTCAACGGGGTCGGGCAGTTTGACGTCCTGGCCCTGTTGCTCAGACATATCGGCTTCCTTATGTTCTTTAATGTTCTTTAGCTCGCGCTTTCGTGGCCGGTACGGACTCCGGGAGCAGCGCGTGCCGCACTGCGGCGCGACCGTGGGCCCGTCATGTTGCAGTGCGGGAGGTACCCCGCGCGGCGGAGGCTGTCAATAGCCGATGATGCCGGGCCTGCCCGGCCGCGGCGCGCGGGACCGGGGAACTAGAACATGCCAGAGGCGCCAAACGGAGAGGTCGATCGGCCATGGACCCGGTGAGGAGACGTCTTCCGCAGGCGGGCGGCGCGGGCCGTGCGTCCGGCGCCGCGAGCCGGGCGGCGATCGTTCTGGCCCTGCCGTTCTGGCTGGCCGCCTGTTCGCCGCCCGGCTGGATCGACCCGGCCGAATGGTTCAGCGGTCCGACGGCGCCGCCGGAGCGGATCGCCGCGGTTGACGGTGTCGATCATCCATTGGGCAGCCCGGGCCACCGTCGGGCGCCACCCGTAAACCAGCGAAGAGCGGACGACGACCGCTTCGACCCCGGAGGCCATCACGGCGGCCTCTGCGCCGGCCTTGGTGCGGCCATAGTCGGTGACCGGAGCAGGGCTGTCCGTCTCCGTGTAGTTGCCCTTGGTGCCATCGAAGACGATGTCGGTAGACGTGTGAATGAGCCGAGCTCCAACGGATGCCGCGGCCTGGGCAACGTTGCCGGTTCCGGTCACGTTCACGCCATGCAGGTCTTCGCCCTGCCCTGGATTGAGGGCGGCGGTGTGAACGATGACCTTGGGCCGGAACTCCGAGATCAGGCTCTCCACGGCAGGGTGGTCGCGGATATCGAGTCGGCGCCACGTGATGCCTGGCTCGCTGGAAGAGTGCGTGGAGAAGGTGGCGGTTGCGTCCCATTCGTCTCGCGCCAGTCGGGCTACCCAACCGCCGACGTAGCCGCTGCCTCCGGTGACGAGTATGCGAGGTTTAGTCATCAGGTCATCGTAGGGGAGCGCCGATGTGCCCGGTCCGGCAGATCACACTCCCACCTCGACGGCCCTTTGTACAACAGTGCGAGGCTCGCCGTGTGGCGAGCCTCGCACAATTATCGGTATTCCGGGTCAGTCAGTCGTTGCGGGTAGCCCCTCCGATGACGGCGCCACCGATAGCCCACTGGCCCTGGGGAACCTCCTCGTATACCACCCAGGTCTTGTCGCGAAACGATTCCCCTTCGACCGCGATCATGGCTTCTGTGACAATCTCGATCATCGCGGCCGTCTGCTCGGGTGTGAACACTTTCTCGGGGGACTTGATTGTTACCAGCGGCATCAGAACCTCCCTACGCCGGCCGCGCCATCGACAGCGCCTGCTCGTCTGAAAGGTCCATGTCGTGGGTCGACTTGGCGTGCTGCTGTGCCTTGGCTACCACATCGCCGTCATCACTGCCTTCGATGATTGCACCACACGGGCACTCGATTACCTTCGCTGTTTCCGCCATTTTGGGGCCTCCCTCTTGTTCGATGGCTGCGTGCCAAACTAGCCAAGCGTCCTTGGTGATGGATTGGCGGAAGATTGGAGACCGCTTGCTGCGCTTTTACCTCATCGGGCGGGTCATGGTGGAAGGGCCCGACGGTGTCCTCGAGGCATCAGGGCTTCCCGGCCGGCAAGGCCGGCTTGCCCTGGTCTACCTCAGCGCCCAGCCCCGCCGGGTTGACCGTGCCGAGCTTGCCGAGGTGCTGTGGCCCGATGAGCTGCCGGAAGCCTGGGATACCGGGCTCAGTGCGGTTGTCTCCAAACTGCGTAAGGCGCTGGGACGAGTAGGCGCCGGAGACGTGCTGACCGGTACCCACGGTGCGTATGAGATGCGCCTCCCGGAGGGCACCTTCGTGGACCTGCGAACCGCGGTGAACGAACTGGACCGTGCCGAGGGAGCCCTCGATCGGCAATCGCCGGATGAGGCTTGGTCGCATGCCACCGTCGCCTCCGCGATATTCCGTCGTCGCTTTTTGCCCGGCGAGACCGGGCCGTGGATAGACCGGATGCGCCGCGACCTTCGTGACTACGAGATCCGGACGTTCGACACACTTGCGCGAGTTTGGCTGGCCAAGGCCAACCCGAAGGCGGCCCTGCCGCTGGCCCGGCACGTGGTTGATCTGGCCCCGTATCGGGAAACGGGCTACGCCAGACTCATGGAAGTACACCTGGCCGGGGGCAACAATGCAGAGGCGGTGCGAGTGTACGGGGAGCTCAGCGAGCTGCTGCGCGACACGATGGGCATCTCGCCTTCGGCTGTCGTAGAGGACATGTACCTCAGAGCGCTGGGGTAGTCGGTCGAAGTGATCCCTATTGACGACGCCCGCTGAGCCGGGCGCCTCCGGCGGCGCCCCGCGCTCGGCGCTGATCGCACCGAAGCCTCAATGGCTGGTTGACACCCCGGTCGAGCCGGCGCGACAGTGGGGGTAGGGCAGCGATCCGCAGGGCGCCCCCACTTCCTTTTGTTCCTCCGGCGCTGCCGAGAGGAGGATTCATGACCGTCGCTACCAAGTCTGCACTGCTCACTGCCGTGGA
>CAMYMY010000176.1:0-11333 GCA_947259625.1 uncultured Kiloniellales bacterium
AGGGATTAAATCATATTAATGGCCATTGTCAAGAACAAAATGCGAATATCTATAGGTTCCATTGTTTTCATAGACTTAGGTCATGGCACCCATCCCATGGCACCTCGTTAACCCCTTGAAATCAAACGGCTTTTTACCGTGCATGGGCTCGTTCCGTTTCTTTTCGCCCCTTTCGGGTTCCGCCGTCCCTCCCCCGCGCCGCCCGCCACGGCGGGGCTTGCGCATCGGGCCGCCCTCGCCTTTACTCTCTCCCCGGGCGCCGCCCGCTCCCCGGCGGCGCGAAGCGGAGTGCGGCCATGGTTGAGCAGGCCCCCATCTACGCCAGCGTGCTCGAGATGATCGGCGACACGCCCATGGTCGAGGTCAAGCGCCTCGATACCGGGCCCTGCCGGCTGTTCCTCAAGATGGAGAGCCAGAACCCCGGCGGCTCGATCAAGGACCGCATCGGCCGCTCGATGATCGAGGCGGCCGAGAAGGACGGCCGGCTCGCGCCCGGCGGCACGATCGTCGAGGCGACCGCCGGCAACACCGGCCTGGGCCTGGCCCTGGTCGCCGCGCAGAAGGGCTACCGGCTGATCATCGTGGTGCCGGACAAGATGGCCCAGGAGAAGATCTTCCACCTCAAGGCGCTGGGCGCCGAGGTGCGGCTGACCCGCTCGGACGTCGGCAAGGGCCATCCGGAGTACTACCAGGACATCGCCGAGCGCCTGGCCAAGGAGATCCCCGGCGCGTTCTACGTCAACCAGTTCGCCAACGAGGCCAACCCGGACGCCCACGAGGCCACCACGGGCCCCGAGATCTGGGAGCAGATGGGCCACGAGCTGGACGCGGTCGTAAGCGGCGTCGGCTCGGGCGGCACGATCACGGGCTTGGCCCGCTTCTTCGCCAAGGCGGCGCCCCATGTCGAGATGGTGCTGGCCGACCCGGAAGGCTCGGTGCTGACCCACTACGTCGAGACCGGCGAGATCGCCGAGGAGGTCGGCTCCTGGGTCGTCGAGGGCATCGGCGAGGACTTCCTGCCGCCGGTCTGCGACCTCTCCTCGGTCAAGCGCGCCTATGCCATCCCGGACCGGGAATCGCTCATGACCGCGCGCGAGCTGCTCGCCAAGGAGTGCATCCTGGCCGGCTCCTCCTCGGGCACGCTGATCGCCGCGGCGCTGCGCTACTGCCGCGAGCAGACGACGCCCAAGCGGGTCGTCACCTTCGTCTGCGACAGCGGCAACAAGTATCTCTCCAAGATGTTCAACGACTACTGGATGATCGACCAGGGCTTCATCGAGCGCGAGCGCCGCGGCGACCTCTCGGACCTGATCGCCCGGCGCCACGGCGAGCACGCCACGGTCACCTTGGCCCGCGACGACAGCCTGCTGATCGCCTACGGGCGCATGAAGCTCTACGACATCTCGCAGCTGCCGGTGCTGGACGCCGACGGCAAGGTGGCCGGCATCATCGACGAGAGCGACATCCTGCTCGCCGTGTTCCGCGACGAGGCGCACTTCAAGAACCCGGTCTCCTCGGCCATGATCACCCGGCTCGAGACCCTGCAGGCCGACCAGCCCATGGACGCCCTGCTGCCGATCTTCGAGCACGACCACGTCGCCATCGTGCTGGACGGCGAGAAGTTCCTCGGCCTGATCACCCGCATCGACCTCCTGAACCACCTGCGCCGGCGGATGAAGTAGGGCGCCATGACGGACCAGACGAAACGCCCGAACCGGCTCGGCTTCGCGACCCGCACGATCCACGCCGGCCAGGCGCCGGACCCCACGACCGGCGCGGTGATGCCGCCGATCTACGCCACCTCGACCTACGTCCAGGACAGCCCGGGGGTGCACAAGGGCTACGAGTACAGCCGCACCCAGAACCCGACGCGCATGGCCTACGAGCGCTGCGTCGCCGACCTGGAAAGCGGCACGGCGGGCCTCGCCTTCGCCTCGGGCATGGCGGCCACCGCGACGCTGCTCGAGCTGCTCGAGGCCGGCAGCCACGTGGTCGCGATGGACGACCTCTACGGCGGCACCTACCGGCTGTTCGAGAACGTGCGCCGGAAGAGCGCGGGCCTCGACTTCAGCTTCGTCGACATGACGGACCTCGCGGCCCTCGAATCCGCGATCCGGCCGGAGACGCGGCTCATCTGGGTCGAGAGCCCGACCAACCCGCTCCTGAAGCTGGTCGATCTCGAGGCGGTCGCCGAGCTGGGCCGGCGGCGCGGTATCTTGAGCGCCTGCGACAACACCTTCGCCACGCCCTGGGTGCAGCGCCCGCTCGAGCTCGGCTTCGACCTGGTCATGCACTCGGCGACCAAGTACCTGAACGGCCATTCGGACATGGTCGGCGGCGTGCTGGTGGTCGGCGACCGGCCCGAGCTGGCCGAGCGCCTGGCCTTCCTGCAGAACGCGGTCGGCGGCGTGCAGGGGCCCTTCGACTCCTTCCTGGCGCTGCGCGGCCTCAAGACGCTGGCCCTGCGCATGGCGCGGCACTGCGCCAACGCCGCGGCCGTGGCCGCCTTTCTCGAGGCGCACCCCAAGATCTAGCGGGTCTTCTACCCCGGACTGGAGAGCCACGCCCAGCATGCGCTGGCCCAGCGGCAGATGCCGGCCGGCGGCGGCATGGTGACGGCGGTCCTGAACGGCGGCCTGGACGAGGCGCGGCGCTTCCTCGAGCGGGTCGAGATCTTCGCGCTGGCCGAGAGCCTGGGCGGCGTCGAGAGCCTGATCGAGCACCCGGCGATCATGACCCACGCCTCGATCCCGGCGGACACCCGCGCCCAGCTCGGCATCTCCGACGGCCTGGTGCGGCTCTCGGTCGGCGTCGAGGACGAGGCCGACCTGATCGCGGACCTGGAGCAGGCGCTGGCCTGAGCGCCCCCGAAGCGCCCCTCGGCGCGCCTCGCTCCAATCGCCTAACTATTTCCGACTAAACCATTTCTTTACCCTGCTTTGTAACCTTACGGGGCCTCGGATCAACCGTCCTGCCGGAGACGGAGTCTTCATGGCCTTGATCATCGGTGCCATCGTCGTGGTTGTCTGCACCTTCGGCGGCTACGCCGCCCTGGGCGGCAAGCTGACGGTTCTGTGGCAGCCTTTCGAGGTAGTGATCATCGTCGGCGCGGCGATCGGCGCCTTCATCATCTCCAACACGGCGCCGGTGCTCAAAGGCACGGCGGGCGTGCTCAAGGCGAGCCTCAAGGGGCCGGTCTACAACAAGGAAAGCTACATCGACCTGCTCGGCCTGCTCTACCAGGTCTTCAAGGTGGCCAAGACCAAGGGCAACCTGGCGCTCGAGCAGCACGTCGAGAACCCCGAGGACAGCGCCCTGTTCCAGCAGTTCCCCACCATCATGAACGACCATCACGCGATGACCTTCCTCTGCGACTACCTGCGCATGATCACGCTCGGCGTCGAGAACGCGCACGAGGTCGAGAGCCTGATGGACGAGGAGATGGAGACGCACCACCTCGAGCACCACAAGCTGGCGGGGGCCCTGCTCACCATGGCCGACGGCATGCCGGCACTGGGCATCGTCGCCGCGGTTCTGGGCGTGATCAAGACCATGGGGTCGATCACCGAGCCGCCGGAGATCCTCGGCAAGCTGATCGGCGGCGCCCTGGTCGGCACCTTCCTCGGCGTCTGGCTGTCCTACGGCTTCGTCGGGCCGATCGCGGCCAAGGCCCAGGCGACCTTCGAGGCCGAGGCCAAGTTCCTGCAGTGCATCAAGGCCGGCCTGCTGGCGCACATGCACGGCAGCGCGCCCGCGATCTCGGTCGAATTCGCGCGCAAGGCCCTGTTGTCCAGCGACCGGCCGACTTTCTACGAGGTCGAGGACGCGGTCGCAGAATTGCCGCCGATCGCCTAGGCTCGAGGGTAGGAACAGGCCATGGCAGGCGGCGACAAGGCCCCGATCATCATAAAGAAGGTCAAGAAGGTCGCCCCAGCCGGCCACCACGGCGGCGCCTGGAAGGTTGCCTATGCCGACTTCGTCACCGCCATGATGGCGTTCTTCCTGCTGCTCTGGCTGCTCAACGTGACGACCGACGAGCAGAAGCGGGGCATCGCCGACTACTTCTCGCCGGCCAGCCTGGCGCGCCAGACCAGCGGCTCCGGCGGCGTTCTGGGCGGCACCACCTTGAGCGCCGAGGGCGCGATGGACGAGGAATCCGTCACCAAGGGCCACGAGGAGGGCGCGCTGGACGAAGAGCAGCTCGAGGACCTCCTGGCCAAACGCGAGGAAGAGCAGTTCGCCGCCACCGAGGAGGCCCTGCGCCAGGCAATCGAATCCGTGCCGGAGCTGCAGGCGCTGGCCGAGAACCTGCTGATCGACCAGACGCCCGAGGGCATGCGCATCCAGATCGTCGACCAGGCCAAGAAATCGATGTTCCCAATCGGCCGCGCGGAGATGTACGACCACACCGAGAAACTTCTCTCGCTGGTCGCCGACGCCATCGCCCAGCTGCCGCAGAAGATCGCCATCAAGGGGCACACCGATGCCACCCCCTACGTAACCGACAACGGCTATTCCAACTGGGAGCTCTCGACCGACCGGGCCAATTCGAGCCGCCGGGCCCTGGTCAGGGCCGGCCTGCCGAGCGAGCGCATCGACTCGGTCGCCGGCCGCGCCGACCAGGAGCCGCTGAGGCCCGACAGGCCCTTCGATCCGCAGAACCGGCGCATCTCGGTCATCCTGCTGCGCGAGAACCCGCGAAGCGGCGGTGCGTCGACAGCAGGAGGCGGCGCAGGCTGACCCTGCGCGCCGATACCGGCAGCTTGCCAAGGACAGACGGCATCCCCAAGTCACTGGGCGACGCTTTGGCAACCGGAGACCCTCGGTGCGGAAGTTCGATCTGCCCAGCACGGATCTGATCGGCGCGGCGTGGCGGGATGGGCCGCCCGGGCGCCTCGACGATCCGGATCTCTACGACGGCATGGCTTGGCGGCGGGCGGTCGGCTATCTGATCGACGCGCTCATACTCTTCGCACTGATCGCCGGGCTTTGGATGCTGGTCATCCTGTCCCTCGGCCTGCTCTGGCCGATCAAGCTGCTGATCACGCCGCTGCTACCCGTGGCCTACCACACCTACTTCGTGGGTCGGAGCGGGGCGACGCCCGGTATGCAGCTGATGGACGTCGAGATCCGCAGCTGGACCGGGCGGCGGCCCGACTACGTCCAGGCCTTCCTGATGACGGCCCTGTTCTATGCGACGGTCCTGCCCACGGGTTTCCTGGTACTCGTGGTCGCCCTGTTCAACGACCGGCAGCGCACGCTGCACGACTTCCTGGCCGGCACCCTCGGCACACGCCGAAGCCGCCTCGCCGCGATCTCTCCGCAAACCGCCTGACCCGGCGGCCGTTCCGCCCACCGCCGCGAGGCCGTGTTTCGTACTGGCGTGGGGGCGCCCTTGCCTGCGATAATCGGGCACGCGGGGAGAGGCACATGAACGACAAGGGCGCGGCAGGCCTTCTGGAACGCTACGATCCGCAGGGTTACTTCTGCGAGATGCTCGGCCTGCCCGGGCAGCCCGCCGGATTTACGCGGCCGGTCTGGGAGCGTATCGGCCACCTGGGCCTGGACGAGCTGCACGCCCGCGCCAGGGACGCCGCGCTGGAGCTCTACAACTTCGGCATCACCTTCACGGTCTACACCCAGAAAGACTCGATCGACCGAATCCTGCCGTTCGACGTGATACCGCGGCTCATTTCTCCCGAGGATTGGCCGACCATCGAGACCGGGGTGACGCAACGGGTCACCGCCATCAACCTGTTCCTCCACGACGTCTATCACGACCAGAAGATCCTGAAGGACGGCGTCGTGCCGCGCGAGCTGGTGCTGGGCAACAAGAACTACCGCCCGGAGATGTGCGGTCTGGACGTGCCCTTCGGCACCTACGTGCACATCAACGGCACCGACCTCGTACGCGACCACGCCGGCCGATTCCTGGTGCTGGAGGACAACGGGCGCAGCCCCTCCGGCGTCTCGTATGTGGTCGAGAACCGGCACCTGATGCAGCGCGCCTTCCCGGACCTGATGGCCGACATCGGGATCAAGCCGGTATCGAACTACGGCCACAAGCTGCACGAGGCGCTTGCCGAGATCGCCCCGCCGGGGGTGGACGACCCCCAAGTCGTCCTGCTCTCGCCCGGGACCTACAACTCCGCTTACTTCGAGCACATCTTCCTGGCCCGCGAGATGGGCGTACCCCTGGTCGAGGGGCGCGATCTCGTGGTCGAGGACGACCGGGTCTACATGCGCACCATCGCCGGGCTGGAACCGGTCCACGTGATCTATCGGCGCATCAACGACGACTTTCTCGATCCCGAGGCCTTCGACCCGACGAGCATGCTGGGCGCCGCCGGCCTGTTCGGCGCCTATCGCAAGGGGCATGTCGCGTTGGCCAACGCGATCGGCACCGGGGTCGCCGACGACAAGGCGGTCTACGCCTACATGCCGCGGATCATCGCGTATTACCTGGATGAGGAGCCGATCCTGCCGAACGTCGAGACCAACATCTGCTGCGAGCCGGAGGGCTTGAAGCACACCCTCGCCCACCTCGACAAGCTGGTCGTCAAGCCGGTCGGCGAGTCCGGCGGCTATGGCATCACGATAGGTCCGCGGGCCAGCCGCAAGGAGCTGGAGGCCTGCCGCAAGCAGCTCGAGGCCGACCCGGCGAACTACATCAGCCAGCCCATGGTCGAGCTCTCGGTCGCACCGACCCTGGTCGAGACCGGCATCGAGCCCCGCCACGTCGACCTGCGGCCCTTCGTGGTGACCGGCCGGTCGACCTGGGTGCTGCCGGGCGGACTGTCTCGGGTCGCGCTGACCAAGGGGTCGATCGTAGTCAACTCGTCGCAGGGCGGCGGATCGAAGGACACCTGGGTCCTTGAGTAACCTGCTCGCACGCTACGCCGACGCGGCGTTTTGGATGGCGCGCTACGTCGAGCGGGCTGAAAACTTGGCGCGGGTCCTGGACGTCAACGAGACCTTCAGCCGCGACACGCGGGGCGGCCGGAACTGGCTTTCCGTGCTCCAGCTCTACGACGACGGCGAACGCTTCCACGACCGCCACGACGAGGCCACAGCCGCGGCCGTGCGGCATTTCTACGTGCTCGACCCGGAGAACCCGGACTCGATCCTTTCGGCCATCCGGACGGCGCGCGAGAACGCCCGTACGCTGCGCCCGCTGATTTCGACCGAGATGTGGATCCAGCTCAACATCTTCTACAACAGGCTGCGCGCCCTGGCGCCCGAGGACCTGAGCGAGCCCCGCATCGCGCGGCTCTGCAGCTTCATCAAGGAGTCCTGCCAAGCCCACACGGGCATCACCGAAGGAACCTTCTACCGCGACGCCGGCTGGTCGTTCTACCAGATGGGCCGCGCCCTGGAGCGCGCCGACCAGACGACCCGGCTGCTCGACGTCAAATACCATCTGCTGCTGCCCGGCCCGGCGGCCGTCGGCTCGCCCGTCGACCTGAGCCAATGGAACGCGTTGCTGCGCTCGGCCTCGGGCTACCACGCCTATCGCCGGGTGCGGCCGAGCGGCATGACACCGGCTTCGGTCGCCGGCTTCCTGCTGTTCCACGATGATTTTCCGCGCTCGGTCAACGCCTGCATCAAGGCGCTCGGCGCCACGCTGTCGGACCTCAGAACGCGCTACGGGCTGGCGGGCGGCGTCCAAGCCATGGCCGAGGTGGAGGCCCTGCGCGGATCGCTGGAAGGCGCGAGCATCGAGGCTGTGATCGCCGGCGGCCTGCACGAGTACATCGACGGCATACAAGTCAGGTTGATGGCCATCACGGACGGCCTCGGCCAGGAGTTCTTCGGACGCGCATCCGCCGGCAGCGAAGCACCGCAGGCGGCCACCGAGGGCTGACTGACAGACTCCGGGCTGGACGCGGCGCGGCCGGTAGCGCTAGCTTGGCCTCCCATGGGCCCGACCAAGACCCATAGCTCCCGGCCGGACCTCCGGGCCGACGAGGCGGCGCCGAAACAGGTGCTTTACGTCCTGATGGAGACGTCCTGTCCCTATCTGGCCGGACGGCGCGAACGCAAGCTGATGACGGAAATACACGGCCCCGACGCTGGCGGCACCTACGGCCGGCTGTCCCGCGCCGGGTTCCGTCGCAGCCATAACTTCGCCTATCGGCCCGCGTGCAGCGATTGTGCCGCCTGCGTGCCGGTGCGGGTCCAGGTCGACGCGTTCAAGCCCGGCCCCTCGCTGCGCCGGGTCGTGCGTCTCAACTCCGCGCTCAGGATCGACGACCGGCCACCCGTGGCGACCGAGGAGCAGTACGCGGTGTTCACCCGCTATCTCAGCTCTCGCCACGACGATGGCGAGATGGCCGGTATGAGCTTCGCGGACTATCGGACCATGGTCTGCGATACCCGCCTCGATACGCGGCTTACCGAATTCCGCGAGCCCGACGGCCGGCTGGCAGCCGCCTGCCTGACCGACTGGCTGGAGGACGGCCCGTCGGCGGTCTACAGTTTTTTCGCCCCCGACTTGGCCAGGCGCAGCCTCGGCACATACATGGTCCTCTGGCTGATCGAGGCGGCGCGCCGACGCGGCCGGCCGCATGTCTATCTCGGCTACTGGATCGCCGATTCGGGCAAAATGTCCTACAAGACCCGCTTCCGGCCGATCGAGGGCCTCGGACCCGAGGGCTGGCAGCCGCTTCCGGCCTGACACCGCGCGTTTCCTGGGTTTTTCGGAACCCTTGGCACCGCCATGTATGTTGCGCCGCCAGGCGAAGCTCCGTATTCTCACCGCGCCGCCGAGGTTGCAGACCAGCGCACATCCGCGCGGCCAGCGACATGCCTGTCGAGGATCGAAAACGAAGAGGATACCCTCTATGAAAAGCCAGAAAGCAGGCAAGGCCGCGAAAGCGCCCAACAAGGCCGAGCGCCGTGGCTTTTTGAGAAACGCCACTGTCTCGACGGCGGCCGTCGCCGCGATGGCCGCCTCCGGCTTCCCGAAGCCGTCCCTCGCGCAGGGCCTCAAGAAGTGGCGCATGGGCACGACCTGGCCGAAGAACTTCCCGGGTCTGGGAACCGGAGGGAACACGCTGGCGAAGTTCATCGGCGATGCCTCGGCCGGCAAGCTTACGGTCGAGGTCTACGGCGGCGGCGAGATCGTGCCGGGCTTCGAGACCATGGACGCGGTGGCCAGTGGCACGCTGGAGATGGGTCATGGCGCCCCTTACTACTGGAAGGGCAAGGTGCCGGCCGCCGAGTTCATCGCCTCCATGCCCTTCGGCATGAACGTCATGGAGCAGAACGCCTGGATCCAGTTCGGCGGCGGCCAGGAGTTGGCGGACAAGGTCTATCGCCAGCTCGGCTGCAAATTCTTCACCTCGGGTAACACCGGCGTGCAGGCCGGCGGCTGGTTCAACAAGGAGATCAACTCGCTCGAGGATTACCAGGGCCTCAAGATGCACATTCCGGGCCTCGGCGGCGAGGTGGTCAAGGCGGCCGGCGGCAACGTCGTCAGCCTGCGCGGCGGCGAGATCCCGCCGGCGCTGCAATCCGGCGCCATCGACGCGACCAAGTGGGTCGGGCCTTACAACGACCTGGCCTTCGGCCTCTACAAGAGTGCCAGATTCTACTACTACCCGGGTTGGCAGGAGCCGGCGACGCTGCTCGACAACTTCATCAACATCCAGGCCTGGGAAGGTCTCGATTCCGAGCTGAAGGCGATCATCACGACCGCCAACGCCTATACCAACCTCTTCGTGCTGAACGAGTTTGTCTCCAACAACAACGCGGCGCTCAACACCCTGCGCAAGGATCACGGCGTCATTCTCAAGAAGTTCCCCGACCCGGTGCTGAACGGTCTCGGCGCGCTCGCCGGCCAAGTGCTCCGGGAACTGGCCGCGCAGGATCCGCTGAGCCAGGAGGTCATGGATTCGATCCTGAAATTCCGGGCCCCGGCGATCAACTACGCCGCCTTCTCCGAGCAGGCCTTCTACAACGCCCGTTCCCTGCCTTTCAAATACGTGCGCTAGGGTGCGGCGAGCCGGCGCCAAACTCCGGACAAGCGCATACCAACCGGCGGGGGTCACCCCGCCGGATTGCTTTCGGGAGATCGGCGGCAGGCCCGGTCGTCAGAAGAGCACCTTGGGCAGCCAGGTCGCAAGGGCCGGGAATGCGGCGATAAGGAACAGTCCGATCACCTGGATCGCCACGAAGGGCACGATGCCCCGGTAGATGTCCATGGTGCCGATGCCAGGCGGCGCGACGCCGCGCAGATAGAACAGGGCGAAACCGAAAGGCGGGGTCAGGAAGCTGGTCTGCAGGTTGACTGCAATCATGACGCCCAGCCAGACCGGCGACATGTCCATCTGGAGCAGAATGGGGCCGACGATCGGCACTACGACGAAGACGATCTCGATGAAGTCGAGGAAGAAGCCCATGACGAACATGACCGCCATGACCAGCAGCACCGCGCCGAACATTCCGCCGGGCATGGTGTTGAGCACGTCGGCGACGATCCTCTCGCCGCCCAGCCCGCGGAACACCAGCGAGAAGACCGAGGCGCCCAGCAGGATCAGGAACACCATGCAGGAGATCTGCATGGTGCTGCGCATGACGTCGGTCAGGATGCCGCTGCGGTAGATCCGGTCCAGGCTGACGACCAGGCCCCAGAGCAGGACGACACAGAAGCCGCCGGCGACGAGCGCCGCGATCAGGTCGCCGGTCGGAATGACGTCGCGCTGCATGCGCAGGTCGAAGCTGCCGGTGACGAGCACCAGCCCGACCACCGCCGAGCCGGCCAGGAGGACCGGGCGACGCACCGAGCGATCGATGCGCTGCGCGGCCAGCAGCATGGCCCCGACCGAACCGACGGCGGCCGACTCCGTCGGCGTGGCGATTCCGAGCAGGATCGACCCCAGGACCGCGACGATCAGGATCAACGGCGGCACGAGAACGCGGACGACGCGACTGCCCAAGCGCTCGCCGCCCGTCGGCCTCTCCACGGGGGGACAGCTCCGCGGACGCAGCAGGCCCATGAGCAGAACCCAGAGCATATAGAGCCCGACCAGCATCATGCCCGGCAGGAACGCGCCGGCGAAGAGATCGACGACCGACACCGGGTCGGGCGCGAAGTTGCCCTTGGCAAGCTGGGCCTGGGTATTGGCGCCCTGCAGGATGTCGCCCAGCAACACCAGCACGATCGACGGCGGAATGATCTGGCCGAGGGTTCCCGAGGCGCAGATGATGCCGCAGGACAGCGGCTTGCTGTAACCGACCTGGAGCATGGCGGGCAGGCTCAGTAGGCCCATGGTGACCACCGTCGCGCCGACGATGCCGGTTGAGGCGGCGAGCAGCATGCCGACGAAGAT
>CAMYMY010000176.1:11384-16111 GCA_947259625.1 uncultured Kiloniellales bacterium
ACGAAGAGCGGTACGGCAACCAGCAGCTCGTTGACCATCACGCCGAAGTAGCGCGACGGCAGGCCGCCCAGGAAGCTCAAGTCGAATACGCCGAACAGCCAGCCGGCGAACGCGAAGAGCAGGCCCGAGCCGGCCAGCGTCAGGGCCACCGGATAGCCGAGAATCAACAGGCCGCAGGCCGCCGCGAACATGATCAGGCTGAGGACTTCGCCGAGCAGGGCCGGGTCCATGATCAGAGCGCCTCGTGCTCTTCCTCGACCGGCATGAACCCCTGCCGGCCTACGAGCGCCAGGAGGCTGCGCCCGGCCAGCGCCAAGCCCTGCAGGCCGAGCAGCACGCAGAACGCCAGGATCGCGGTCTTGAGCAGGAACAGCCCCGGCAGGCCTCCGGCCTCGCGCGATTCCTCGAACTTGAGCCAGGACGCCAGGACGTATTGATAGCTGACCAGGAAGACCACGACGACCAAGGGCAACAACAAGACCAGGGACCCGAAGAGGTCTACCACCGACTTGTAGCGGGGACTCGCCGTGCGGTAGATGATGTCGACCCGGACGTGGCCGTTGTGCAGCAGGGTATAGCCCGCGCCAAGCATGAACACGATGCCGTGCAGCCAAACGTAGGATTCCTGCATCCAGACCCAGCCGATCGCATAGATGTAGCGCAGGATCACGACGGCGAACGTGATCAGCACCATCGCCAGCGTAAGCCAGGCAACCCCGCGGCCGATCACGTCGTTCAGGCGGTCGACGAAACGGACGAAGGCAGCCAGACCTGCCAAACGCTTTGCCCCTCTTCGGTAACCGGCCCCCCGGCCGGCCCTCCTAGCGGCGCCGGCGCATCGCCGCGCGCCAGACCAGCGGCAGGATCGCCGCCGCCAGCATGACCTTCAGCAGATCGCCGAAAACGAACGGCAGAAAGCCGGCAGCAAGGGCCGCGCCCAGCGGGCCGCTCGCCCCCGTGGCGGCGATATGGGCTTGGCCCGGACCGGCATAGAACAGCGCCAACCACGCCAGGCCCGGCAGATAGATCACCAGGTTGCCGGCGAGCATGGCGAGTGCGGTCAGCGGAACGCTGCGGTCCCATCCCCGCTCGGCCAGGTAACCGACCAGGGCGGCAGCCAGCACGAAACCGGCGATGAAGCCGCCGGTCGGACCGGCGAGGACCGCCGGGCCGCCCGAAAACTGGGCGAAGACCGGCAGGCCGAGCGCGCCCTCCATCGCATAGAGCAGCAAGGTCGCGGCGCCCAGGCGCCAGCCGAAGGCCATGCCGACAACCAGCACCGCAAAGGTCTGCCCGGTGACCGGCACCGGCCAGAGCGGCACCTGCACCTGCGCGCTGAGCGCCACGAGCAGGCTTCCGCAAACCGCGAGGATCGAGCCGCGCAGCCAAGTCCGGGCCGCATCGCTCGGCCAGAGCGTCGTTGCCAGGGTTGCCCTGGTGATGGATTGCGAGAACAAAAGCCTCTCCCCTATCTGCGCGACGAACCCGACACAGCCGTTGTCCCTCGCGCGGTGATTCCTGCGCCGCGGGACGGCGCCCCGGAGCCCCATCTCAATACGGTAACGGACTCTGGCTGCCAAGTCCAAACGCGGAAACCAGCCCCGCGTGCGACCGGGAAGAAGGAAGCGTCGGATGCGGTCGTCGGGATTCCGAGGGGAGTTAGCCGAACTTGTCCGTCTTGGGGAAACCCTTGGGCGGCAGGCGCCCGGCCTGGGCGCGCTTGCCGATCCAGGCGGTCAGGTCGGTCTCGGTGCGCGTGCGCCCGCCGGAGGTGGTCCAGGACAGACCGTCGGCGAGAGTGAAGGTGTTCACCGCCCAGAGGCCGCCATCCTTGTACTTCTGCAGGATCACGCCGCGCCCGCGGGTCATCTCCGGCAGATCCTCCAAGGGGAAGACCAGCAGCTTGCGGTTCTCGCCGATGACCGCGACGCTGTCACCCACGACCGGCGAGCAGGCCACCGCCTCCTCGCCCTCGGCCAGGTTGAGCACCTGCTTGCCGTTCTTGGTCTGGGCGATCACCTCGTCCTCCGGCACCACGAAGCCGCGGCCGGCGGACGAGGCCACCAGCAGCTTGCGCCCCGGCTGGTGCACGTAAAGCGCGACGATGTCCTGATCGTTCGGCAGGTCGATCATCAGGCGCACCGGCTCCCCGAAGCCGCGGCCGCCGGGCAGCTTGTCCACGCCGATCGTGTAGAAGCGCCCGTTGGTGGCGAACATCAGCAGCTTGTCCGTCGTCATGGCGCGCAGCGCGAAACGGCCGCGGTCGCCTTCCTTGTACTTGGCGTCGGAGACGTCTTCCTGATGGCCCTTCATGGCCCGGATCCAGCCCTTGGCAGAGCACAGCAGCGTAACCGGCTCGCGCTCGACCACGGCCTCGAGCGGTACGACGACGTCGGGCGGCGCGTCGCCGATTTCCGTGCGCCGCCGGCCGAGCTCGGTCTTAGGGCCAAAACGCTGCTTGATCTCCCCAATCTGCGCCGCGATCACGCCCCAGCGCCGGTCCTCGTCCTTGAGCAGCTTCTTGAGGTCGGCGCGTTCCTCGGTCAGCGCCGCGTGCTCCTTGCGAATACCCTCCTCCTCGAGCTTGCGCAGGGCGCGCAGGCGCATGTTGAGGATCGCCTCGGCCTGCACGTCGCTCAGCTCGAAGCGTTTCATGAGGATGGCCTTGGGCTCGTCCTCCTCGCGGATGATACGGATCACCTCGTCGATGTTCAGGTAGGCGATCAGGTAGCCGTCCAGCACCTCCAGACGCCGGGCGATCTGGTCCAGGCGGTAGCGGGTGCGGCGGAGCAGCACCTCCTGGCGGTGGTCGAGGAAGGCCTGCAGCACCTCCTTGAGGCTCATGACCCGCGGCGTGTGCTCGGCGTCCAGCACGTTCATGTTGAGGCTGACCCGCGTTTCCAGGTCGGTCTGGCGGAACAGCGATTCCATGAGCACGACCGGGTCGACGTTACGGCTCTTCGGCTCGAGGACCAGGCGGATCTCGGCGGCCGACTCGTCGCGCACGTCGTTCAGCACGGCGAGCTTGCGGGCGGCCAGGAGCTCGGCGATTTTCTCGACCAGGCGCGACTTCTGCACCTGGTAAGGAATCTCGGTCACCACCACCAGGTAGCCGCCGCCCTTCAGCTTCTCGCTGTGCCAGCGGGCACGCACGCGGAACGCGCCGCGCCCGGTCTTATAGGCCTCGACGATCGACTCGCGGCCTTCGACCAGCACGCCGCCGGTCGGGAAATCCGGCCCCGGCACCAGCTCGACCAGCTTTGCCATGGTCGCCTTGGGATGCTTGATCAGGTGGACCAGCGCATCGCACAGCTCGGCCAGATTGTGCGGCGGGATCGCACTGGCCATGCCGACGGCGATGCCCTGGGCGCCGTTGGCCAGCAGGTTGGGCAGGCTGGCCGGCAAAACCACCGGCTCCTCCTCCGCGCCGTCGTAGGTCGGGCGGAAGTCGACCGTGTCCTCGTCGATGCCTTCGAGCAGGGCCGTCGCGGCCTCGGTCAGGCGCGACTCGGTGTAGCGCATGGCCGCGGCGTTGTCGCCGTCGACGTTGCCGAAATTGCCCTGGCCGTCGATCAGTGGGTAGCGCAGCGAAAAATCCTGGGCGAGCCGCACCAGCGCGTCGTAGATCGACTGATCGCCGTGCGGGTGGAACTTGCCGATCACGTCGCCGACCACCCGGGCCGATTTCTTGAAGCCCTGGTCCGGGTTGAGGCGCAGCTGGCGCATCGCATAGAGCAGGCGCCGGTGCACCGGCTTGAGCCCGTCGCGCACGTCGGGCAGCGAGCGCGCCATGATGGTCGAGAGCGCATAGGCCAGATAGCGCTCCTCCAGGGCATCGGAGAAACGTACGGTCCTAATCTCGCCGGCCGACTCGGTATTCGAGGACGAACTCATGGATCTCTCTCAAGGAACCGCGACATATAGTAGGTGCGCGTCCCAGGGTCTACAACAGATTGCTGCGAAACGCCGCAAGACTGCCCGACTATTCCTTAAGGACGGGTTTCCAAGGGGCAACACGGGCCTTCAAAACCGGTCGATCCGGTCGGCGCCATGCCGGGGTCCGGGTCGACGCGGCCGCGGCCGGGCAAGGGCTGTCCCCGACCAGCAAGCAACGGATTATCACGCGAATTTCGCCGACGGCTCGTCGAGCAACTTCTCCACCGCACCGATCAGCCTTTCCGGCGCGAACGGCTTGACCAAACAGCCCGCGGCCGACAATTCGGCGAGGCTCCCGATGCTCTGCGCCTCTTCGGCGGCATAGCCGGTAACGACGATGGTCGGAACCGACCGGTCACGCTTCTTGAGCTCGAGGTAGACCTCGAGTCCGCTCAATACCGGCAACCTGAGGTCAAGTATGAGCACGTCGATGCCGTTCGAGAGCGCCTTGTCGACGGCTTCCCTCCCGGTGTGAGCGACCAGCACGCTGTGACCCTGTTCGGTCAGAAAATGTTCTACGCTCCGGACGAACTCCGGATCGTCGTCGGCCACCAGGACGACCCCCTCGGGCTTGATGACCTCCAGCAATCGCAGGACGTTCTCCGAGTCGAAAGGCTTGCTCAAGATGTCCAAGGCGCCTGCATCGGTCGCCTGGGCCAGCAAGTCTTCGGCCCTATACGCGGTCATCATCACGACTTTGGCGCGGGGTTTGATCTTGCGAATTTCAAGAAAGCTTTCGACCCCGTTCATGCCAGGCAGCCTGACATCCATGAAAACGATGTCGAAATCCT
>CAMYMY010000177.1 GCA_947259625.1 uncultured Kiloniellales bacterium
TGCAGGGCCAGCACCATGCCCGTGAAGATCGCCGTCAGGCCGACCACCGGCAGCGAGTAGTAGCCGATCTCGACCATCTGGCGCAGGATCAGCCGAGGGTAGATCGGCGGGCGCACGCAGTGCGATACCCCGGTCCCGGCGAACACCGTGAGACGGCCCGCGACTTCCAGGAAGCCCAAAAAGGCCCGTCCAATGGGCTGCAGAATCGGCATGCCGGCTCAGCCGCCCAGGTAGGCCCTGTGATACCTGTGGCCCAGCGCGGTCAGGATCTCGTAGCCGATCGTGCCGCCCCGCCGGCCGAGCTCGTCGACGTCCAGATCCGGGCCCAGCAGGTCGATCGTCGCGCCTGGACGGGCCGACTCGGCCGGCACCGCGGAGAGATCAAAGGTGACGAGATCCATGGAAACGCGTCCTACCAAAGGTACCTGCACGCCGCTGATATGACCGATGCCCTGATTCGAAAACGAGCGCAGATAACCATCCGCGTAGCCGACCGCCACCGTGGCTAGGCGCGTGGGTCGGGACACGCGATGGGTCGCACCATAGCCAACGGCCTGGGGAGCGTCAATCTCGCGAACCTGCAGGATTTTTCCTTGCAGGCGAACCACTTGGCGCATCGGATTCGGTTGGCCGGGAGTTGGGTTGACGCCGTAGAGGGCGGCCCCCGGCCGACCCAGATCGAAATGATAGTCGGCGCCCAGAAATATGCCCGAGGAGTTGGCCAAGCTCGCAGGCGCCGGCGGCAGGCGCGTCAGCGCCGCCCGGAAGTCCTCGAGCTGGCGGGCATTCATCGGATTCGCGGCGTCGTCCGCGCAGGCCAGATGGCTCAACACGTAGCGAAGCTCGAGCCCCTCGAGCCGGCCGTGGTCGGCGGCCACGACGTCGAGTTCGTCCCGGGGCAGGCCAAGGCGGCTCATGCCGGTGTCGAGATGCAGGACGGCGGCTAGTGCGCGGCCCTGTTTCGCCGCGACGGCGTGCCAGTGGTCCAGGTCCCCCAGGCTGTTCAGCACCGGGATCAGGCCGTGCGCCAGGTAGTCCGCCTCGGCGCCGCGCATCGGGCCGTTGAGCACGAAGATCTCGGCATCGGGCACGGTCTCGGCGAGAATTTGCCGCAGGGCCATCCCTTCGTCGGGCAGCGCGACGAAGAAGCAGCGCGCGCCCGCCGCGGCGAGGACCGGCGCGACCCGCCCCATGCCCAGCCCATAGGCATCCGCCTTCACCGTGCCGGCGCAGGCGATGCCGCCCAGCTCCTGCCCGAGGCGCCGGTAGTTGGCCTGGACCGCGCCCAGGTCGATGGTGAGAAAGGCCCCAACCCGGGCCGCCGCCGTATCGCCGGGGGCCGCCGCGTCAGCCATGTTGTTCGGGCATGCGGTCGTGGTCCGCCAGATCGCTGAACTGTGTGAACTCGCCGGTGAAATGCAGCTGCACCGTGCCGATCGGCCCGTGGCGCTGCTTGGCGACGATCGCCTCGGCAATGTTTCGCGCCTCGTCCTTGCGCTTGTCGTAGGCCGCCACTCTCCTGGCGAAGGCGTCGTCCGACTCGTTGGCGCGCTGGCTCGGCTTTTCGCGCCCCAGGTAATATTCCTCGCGATACAGGAACACGACCACGTCGGCGTCCTGCTCGATCGAGCCGGACTCCCTGAGGTCGGCCAGCTGCGGGCGCTTGTCCTCGCGCTGTTCGGTCTGGCGCGAAAGCTGCGACAGAGCGAGCACGGGGACGTCCAGTTCCTTGGCGATCGCCTTCAGCCCCCGGGTGATCTCCGAAACCTCCTGCACCCGGTTGTCGTTGCGGCCGCCCGGGGCGGCCTGCATGAGCTGCAGGTAGTCGACGACGATCAGGCCGAGGCCGTGCTGGCGCTTCAGGCGCCGGGCCCGCATGCGCATCGCGGGAATGGTGAGGGCCGGCGTGTCGTCGATGAAGAGCTTGAGGTCGTAGAGGGCGCGGCTGACCTCGAACAGGCGGTCGAACTCCTCCTGGCGGATCTCGCCCCGGCGCATGGAGTCCGAGCGTACGTGGGCCTGTTCGGAGAGGATCCGCGTGGCGAGCTGTTCGGCCGACATCTCGAGCGAGAAGAACGCGACCACCTGGGGCAGCTCGACCAGGTTGCCCTCGGCGTCGCGCTCGGCGCGCCTGGAGGTCGCGGCGTTGTACGCGATGTTGGTCGCCAGCGACGTCTTTCCCATGGACGGGCGCCCGGCCAGGATCACCATGTCCGACTTGTGCAGGCCGCCCAACAGCTTGTCGATATCGGTCAAGCCGGTCGCCACGCCGGCCACGTGACTGTCGCGTTTGACCGCCGCTTCGGTCATCTGGATCGACTCGACGACCGCGGCCTTGAAATCCTTGAAGCCGCCTTCGGTCTGGCCGCTTTCGGCCAGTGTGTAGAGGCGCTGCTCGGCGGTCTCGATCTGCTCGGCGGCCATGGCCTCGAGGTCGTGGTCGAAGGCGTCGTTGACCACGTCCTCGCCGATCGCGATCAGCTGCCGGCGCAGGAACAGGTCGTGGACCGTCCGGCCGTAGTCGCGGGCATTGATGATCGAGACAAAGTTGCCCTGCAGCTCGCTGAGGTACTGCGCGCCGCCGACCTCGGCCAGCTCCTCGGCGCGCTCGAAGACGTTCTTCAGGGTCACCGCGTTGGCGATCTGGCCGCGCTCGATCAACGTGCCGCAGGCTTCGAAGATGCGGCCGTGCACCGGTTCGGCGAAGTGCTCGGGGCGCAGGAAGTCGGCGACCTTCTCGAAGGCGGCGTTGTTGGCCAGGACGGCGCCCAAGAGCGCCTGCTCGGCTTCGTAGTTGACGGGTGGCTCGCGATAGGGGTCGGCGGCGCCCTCCGCACCGGGAAGGCGCGCCAAGTTGTTCGTGCCGTGGGGGTCCATGGCCGGCACCTTATGCAAACAGACCGGCCAATGCTACGAAAGGATTGCGGGATTCCTGTGTAAGCCGGGGATAAGGTTCACCCGCCCCACCCGTTTGCACGGCGAGGTCGACCGGTTCTGGCGCGTCTCCTACTCCGCGGCGTGGGCCTGCTGCTCGCGGTCGGCCCGCTCCCACTCGGTGATGTAATCCCGGGTCAGCGGCACGGTCTGCAGCTTCTTCGCCAACTGGATCTGGACCACCATTAGTTTGTGATGGCGAAAGCTCATTTCGCAGCCCTTGAGGTAGAACTCCCACATGCGGCAGAACCGCTCGTCATAGAGCTCGGCGATCTGGTCGCGGTTCGCCTGGAAGCGGTCGTGCCAGATCCTGAGCGTCTCTGCGTAGTGCAGGCGGAGAATCTCCACGTCGGTGATCAGAAGGCCCGATCGCTCGACCGCGGGAATCACCTCGGAGAGCGAGGGTATGTGGCCGCCGGGGAAGATGTACTTCGTGATGAACGGGTTGTCCTGGACCGGCACGCCGGAGCAGCAGATCGAATGCAACAGGCCTATACCGTCGTCGGCCAGGAGGTCGCGGACTTGACCGAAGAACTCGTCGTAGCTTTTCGAGCCGACGTGTTCGAACATCCCGACCGAAACGATCCTGTCGTAGACGCCTCGGCTCCGGCGGTAGTCTTCCAGCCGGAACCGCACCCGCCGATCCAGGCCTGCTCGCCTCGCTCTTTCGTGGCTGACCGTGAGCTGCTCCGAACTCAGGGTTATCCCCGTCACGTCGCAGCTGCCGGCTTCGCAGAGATAGAGCCCGAGCCCGCCCCAGCCCGAGCCGATGTCGAGCACCTTGAGGCCCGGACGGTCGAGCAGCAGCTTTGCGGCGATGTGCCGCTTCTTGTCCTCCTGTGCCTGGGCCAGGTCGCCGTGCGGCGAGGTGAAATAGGCGCAGGAGTACTGTCGGTCGGGATCCAGGAACAGTTCGTAGAGCCGGTCCGAGAGGTCGTAATGATGGGCCACGTTGCGCCGGGCCTTGCCGATCGGGTTGTACTGCTTGACACGCGAGGTCTGACGCTTGATCGCCCAACCGAGCCGCACCAGCCAATGCGTGTTCAGGCGGCCGGTGTTTTGCATGACGATCCGAAGAAAGTCCTCGAGGCTGCCCTCCTCGAAGGTCATCAGCCTGTCCATGTAGGCTTCGCCGAAGTACAACGAGGGAACGAGCGGTATCTTGAAATCCAGCAACCTGCTGTGCAGCCGCAAGGTACAGCGCGGCTGGCCACCGTCGCCGAAGCTGAAGCTCCGGCCCTTAGCGTCGATCAAATGGACTGTCCCCTCACGGACGACGTGCCTAAGAAGATTGCGAAACAACATCGCACTGCTCCTATCGCCGTTGTCTCCCTGGTCGCTGCTTGACTCCTATTCGGGCCGGATCGGCTAGGCCGCCGTCCGGCCAAGTGTTAATGAACGAGCAACTATAATCGATCGATGTGACGATGTGGAGTCCGTGGCCGGGCCCGGAGCCGGGCCGGAACCGGGCTGCCGGCGCCTG
Source organism: uncultured Kiloniellales bacterium (assembly GCA_947259625.1). GTDB lineage: Bacteria > Pseudomonadota > Alphaproteobacteria > Kiloniellales > JAKSDN01 > CAMYKD01. The sequence goes on from CAMYMY010000177.1 coordinate 4,418, forward strand.
CAATGGAAACGGCGCGGCCCCGTCGTCGGGACCGCGCCGCGGATTTGGTTCGGGCCGCGCCGGGGCCGCGTCAGGCGCGGGTTTCGGCCTCGCTCTCCTCGGAGGCCGAGGCGTCGGCGTCGGCCTCTTCGGCCTTGGCGGCCTCGGCCTGCTCGGTCTCTTCGACCTCGGCGACGATGGCCTCGACGGCCGCCTCCTCGGCTTCCCGCTGCTCCTCGGCGCTGACCAAGTGCCCGGTCTGGGCCTGGCTCTCGGCCTCGGCGTCGGACCGGGCCACGTTGGCCGTCACCTCGACCACGACCTCCGGATGCAGGCGGATCTTGACCGGGTGCAGGCCCAGGACCTTGATCGCCTTGTCGAGCACGATCTGCTTGCGGTCGACGGTGAAACCCGCCTCGGTGATGGCCTGGGCCAAGTCGCGGGCGGTGGCCGAGCCGTAGAGCTGTCCGTTGTCGCCCGCCTGCCGGATCAGCACGACGGCGAGGCCCTCGAGCTTGGTGGCGATCGCGCGGGCCTCTTCGCGCAGCTTCAGGTTATCGGCCTCGAGCTGTGTGCGCTGGGTCTCGAATAGGGCCAGGTTGTCCTTGTTGGCGCGCAGCGCCTTCTTCTGCGGCAACAGGTAGTTTCGGGCGTAGCCGGGCTTGACCTTGACGACATCGCCCATCAGCCCGAGCTTCTCGACCCGTTCCATCAGTATGACTTTCATCACCCGTCCTCCTGGGCGTTTCCGGGCGGTTTTCCGCTTGGCCGGAAACGGCTCCTCGACACTCTAGTCCATGCGCCCGTTGGCGACCCGGCCTGCCCGCTACCCGATGAGGTAGGGCAGCAGGGCGAGGTAGCGCGCGCGCTTGATCGCCTGGGACAGCTCGCGCTGCTTCTTGGCCGAGACCGCGGTGATTCGGCTCGGCACGATCTTGCCGCGCTCCGAAACGAAACGCTGCAGCAGCTTGACGTCCTTGTAGTCGATCTTCGGCGCGTTCGGCCCCGAAAACGGGCAGCTCTTGCGCCTGCGGAAGAACGACCGGCGAATGGCCGCGCCCTTGCTGACGATACGGACGGTCATTCCTTGTCTCCTTCCGTGCTCTTGGCGGCCGTGTCGCCCGCCGTTTTCTCCGCTTTCTCCGCGTCCGCCGACTCACGGCGCGGACGGTGCTCGTCGCGTCCACCGCGCGGCCCCCCGCGATCGGGTCCGCCGCGATCGGGCCCGCCAAAGCGGCGGCCGCCCCGGCCGCGCTCGTCGCGCATGCCGCGGCTGCGCAGCACGATGGACTGGTCCGCCTCGAGCTCGTCTACGCGCACGGTCAGATAGCGGATGACGTCCTCGCTGAGGCGCATGTTGCGCTCCATCTCGAGGACCGCTTCGGACGGCGCATCGATGTTGAAAAGGACGTAGTGACCCTTGCGGTTCTTCTTGATCCGGAAGCTCAGGTTCCTGAGGCCCCAGTGTTCCTTCTTGGTGACCTCGCCGCCGTGTTCCTGGATCAGGGCGGAGAACTGGTCTGCCAGGGTATCGACCTGAGAGGCCGAGACGTCCTGGCGCGCAATGAATACGTTCTCGTAAAGTGGCATCTGCCGAGCACTCCCTACGGCTGTTAACGGTCCGGCGCCGATCGGGATCGTGTTCCGTACGGCCGCCCGGCCCTAGCCGGCGCACGTTCCCGAACTCGGGAATTCACGGCAACCGGCAAGGAGCTATGTTTCCCGCGGCAGGGCCGCGAGCCGCGCGACTATACACAAACGACCCGGCCATGCAAGGACCGCAGGCGCGCCCGTCCGGCCGGCGGCCGCCGCCCGTCCGGCCGGGCTTGACAGCGCGCCTTTACCGGCTATCTCTGTGCCACTTTGGTCACGCCGGTCAGGGGAGGGCCGTTTCGGATGGGCCGGGCTTTCGTGTTTCCGGGACAGGGCTCGCAGGCGGTCGGCATGGGCGCGGCGTTGGCTGGCGCCTTCCCGGCCGCGCGCCAGGTTTTCGAGGAAGTCGACGACGCGCTGTCTCAGCGTCTTTCGCGCCTCATGTTCGAGGGGCCGGAGGACCAGTTGATCCTGACCGAGAACGCCCAGCCGGCGCTCATGGCGGTCAGCCTTGCCGTGGTCCGCGTACTGCGCGACGAAGGCGGGGTCGCGTTGGCCGAAAAGGCCCAATTCGTCGCCGGCCACTCGCTGGGCGAATATTCCGCGCTGGCGGCCGTCGGGACCCTCGAGCTGGCCGATGCGGCGCGGCTCTTGAAGCGCCGCGGGCAGGCCATGCAGGCGGCGGTGCCGGTCGGCGAGGGCGCCATGGCCGCCTTGCTCGGCCTCGACCTCGAGGTGGCGGCCGAGGTCGCCGCGGAGGCCGCGGCGGCGGCGGAGGGGAGCCCGGAGATCTGTGCCCCGGCCAACGACAACGCGCCCGGCCAGGTCGTGGTCAGCGGCCACAAAACGGCGGTCGAACGGGCCGTCGCGCTGGCCTCCGAACGCGGGGCCAGGCGCTGCGTGCTGCTGCCGGTCTCGGCCCCGTTCCACTGTGCGCTGATGGCGCCGGCCGCCGAGGTCATGGCCGAGGCGCTGGCCGCCACGACCTTGCGGCCGCCCGAGGTGCCGCTGGTCGCCAACGTGACCGCCCAGCCGGTCACCAGCCCGGAGACGATCCGGCGCCTCCTGGTCGATCAGGTGACGGGCATGGTGCGCTGGCGCGAATCCGTGCTCGCCATGAAGGACGCCGGCGTCGACATCTTGGTCGAGCTCGGCGCCGGCAAGGTGCTGGGCGGCCTGGCGCGGCGCATCGACCGCGAGCTGAGCGGCAGCTCGGTCGGCGCGCCGGAGGACATCGAGGCACTGATCGGCACCCTGTGAGCTCTTTCAACCGCGCCGGTCCACATCACGGGAGTCATCGACCATGTTCGACCTTAGTGGCAAAACAGCGCTGGTCACCGGCGCTTCGGGCGGCATCGGCGGGGCGATCGCCCGCGCGCTGCACGGCTGCGGCGCG
>CAMYMY010000178.1 GCA_947259625.1 uncultured Kiloniellales bacterium
CGCGCTGCCCGAGGCCGGGTCGCCGCGCCGGCTCTAACTGCCGGTCGGCGCCGACCCGGCGCGAACGCGCGAGCTGCGCGCGGCCGGCTGGATCACCCTGGCCGGCCTCGAGGCGGCGGCCGACCCGAAGGCCGAGGCGCGGCGCTTGGCCTGTACGCATCTGCTGACCGCCGAAGGTATCGAGGAGCTCTAGGACTATGGCGAACGTCATCGTGGTCGGCTCGCAATGGGGCGACGAGGGCAAGGGCAAGATCGTCGACTGGCTGTCCGAGCGCGCCGACGTGGTCGTGCGTTTCCAGGGCGGCCACAACGCCGGCCACACGCTCGTGGTCGGCGGCGTGACCTACAAGCTATCCCTTCTGCCCTCGGGCGTGGTGCGTTCCGGCAAGATCTCGATCATCGGCAACGGCGTCGTGATCGATCCCTGGGCACTCATCGAGGAGATCGCGCGGCTGGGCGAGCTGGGCCTCGAGATCACGCCGGAGACCCTGAAGATCGCCGACAACGCGGCGCTGATCCTGCCGCTGCACGGGAAGATCGACCGTGCCCGCGAGGTCGCACGCGGCGCGACCGCGATCGGCACGACCGGGCGCGGCATCGGTCCGGCCTATGAGGACAAGGTCGGCCGCCGGGCGGTTCGGCTCTGCGATCTGGCCGACCGGGAGGCGCTCGGCCAGCGGGTCGATGCCCTGCTGCTCCACCACAACGCCCTGCTGCGCGGCCTGGGAGAGCCCGAGTTCGACCGGGCCGAGACGATCCGGGAGCTGGAGGCCGTCGCGCCCAAGGTGCTGCCCTACGCCGACCGGGTCTGGCATCGCCTGGACGAGGCGCACCGGGCCGGCAGGCGGATCCTCTTCGAGGGCGCCCAAGGCGCCATGCTGGACATCGACCACGGCACCTATCCCTTCGTGACCTCGTCCAATACCGTGGCCGGCCAGGCCGCGGCCGGCGCCGGCGTGGCGGTCGGCGCACTGGATTACGTGCTCGGCATCACCAAGGCCTACACGACGCGGGTCGGCAGCGGCCCGTTTCCGAGCGAGTTGGAAGACGAAGTCGGCCAGCGGCTCGGCGAGCGCGGCCACGAGTTCGGCACGGTGACCGGGCGCCGCCGGCGCTGCGGCTGGTTCGACGCGGTCATGGTGCGCCAGGCGATCAAGGTGGGCGGTATCGACGGCATCGCGCTGACCAAGCTCGACGTGCTGGACGGACTTGCCGAGCTGAAGGTCTGCGTCGGCTACCGGATCGACGGCAAGACCTTCGATCACCTGCCGGCCCTGGGCGCGCTGCAGGTGGCCGCCAAGCCGGTGTACGAGACCCTGGAGGGCTGGCAGGACAGCACCCGGGGCGCAAGGTCCTGGGCCGATCTGCCGGCCACGGCGGTCAAGTACATCCGGCGCATCGAGGAACTGATCGGGGCGCCGGTCGCCCTGCTGTCGACCAGCCCCGAACGCGAAGACACGATCCTGGTGCGCGACCCCTTCGCCGGCTAGCTCGGCTCCGCGGCCCCGGGGCTTTGCGGCTAGGCTAGGAGCGGATCGCCGCTGCGCGGGCCTCCAGCTTCGCCGCCTCGGCGCTACGGCCCGTCTTGCGCAGGACCAGGGCGTAGTCGTCCAGGTTCTCGGCGACGTCCGGATGGTTTGGCCCGAGCGCCTTTTCCAGAATTGCCAGCGACCGCTTGTAGGCCCGCTCGGCCTTGGCGTAGCTACGCATGTCGTAATAGACCCCGGCCAGGATGCCGAGATCCGTGCCGACCTCCGCATGATCGGACCCATAGGCCTTCTCGTCGATGGCGATCGCGCGTTTCAGAATCTTTACGACCTTCTTGTATTCGCGTTTTGCGTGATGGACCTTGGCCAGCTTGAACAGGAGCACCGAGATATCGGGGTGGTTCGCCTCTAGGTTCTGTTCGTGAATCGCCAGTGCCTTCCGATAGCTGCGCTCGGCCATGGCATAGTCCCGCATGTCGAGGTAGACCGCCGCCAGGGCGGCCAGGTCCGTACCGACCTCCATGTGCTGCGCCCCATAGGCTTTCTTGTCGATCTTGATGGCGCGGTTCAGGTTCTGCTCTGCCTTTTTGTATTTGCCCTGGGACTGTTGGGCGGTCGCCAGATTGAAGAGGGTCAAGGCGACTTCCGGATGGTCGGTGCCCTGAACCTTCTCTCGGAGCCTCAAGGCCATCCGCTGAAAAGACACTGCCCGGTCATAGTTGCCGATGGCTTCGTGCGTGCTGCCCAGGTTGCCGAGGCTCGTGGCCCGGCGCAGGTCCTCCTGCGGAAATTGCTGCGCCGTTTCGAGCGCGGCCTCGAAGTTCCGCTGCGCACTGGCGTAGTTCTCCCGGTTGTAGGCGGTCAGGCCGTCGTCGATGTAGCGGTCCCAGACCTGCTCCGGCGAACCGGTCTGCGTCCCCGTGGTGACGCAGGCCGCGAGGCCCCAGAGCACGGCGCACATGACGGCGGCCAACAGGGGGCTGTTGGTCTTCCCGTGGGCCATTCCTCTCTCCTGTCTCTGTGAGTCGGTGGAGCCGCGTCACGGCAGCGTCGTTTCGGTAGAGCAGTCTTCTGCTACACCGCACTCTTGAATTGGTCCTCGGTTGTAGCAACCGGCCCCTTAAACTGCCGTTAAGGCGGAGTCGGGGATTCCGACGCGCAGGTGCTCTGGGTGATCCGGCCGCCCGATCCTGAAGCATTAACCTTCCATTTGGTCTATTAGGATTAAATAAAACTGCCTATCTGACTGTCGAAGGACACGGCCGGACGAATGCATGGCGAGGAGGCGATGAGCCGTAGCGAGGAAAGCGAGGGGCAAGCCGGTCAGGGCAGAGGGGGCCTGTCGCTAGGTCTCGACGGGCGGTTTGAGCTGCTGCCCGACGTGCGTCTGCCGCGGCTCGACTCACCCCATGCCGAAGCCTACGAGGCGCGCGACCTGAGGGAACCGGACCGACCTCATTTTGCGCTGGTCTGTCGCCGGGAATTGCTGCCCAGAGTCGACATTCTCGAACGCGTGTCGCGGATCGACCGGGGCTCGATGATCAAGCCCAGGCAGTGGGGCGTGGTCGACTGGCACCCGGCCGGGGGACGACGTTTCGCGATCGTTTTCGAAGAGCCGGGCGGCGGGCGTGTGTTCGGTGGCTCGCTGGGCGAGTTCGCGCCGATGAGTCTGGAAAATATCAGGCGATCCGTCATAGCTCCGCTGGTGCCCCTGCTGCAGGAATTGTCCGAGCGCGGGATTACCCATCGGGCGATACGTCCGGACAATCTATTCTACACTGACGAAAGCCGCAGCAAGGTTGTTCTCGGCGAGAGTGTTTCCGCGCCGCCCGGTCTGGCCCAGAAGGCCGTCTTCGAAACCATCGAAAACGGCATGGCTGAGCCGTCGGGCCGCGGTCCGGGTTACCCGCCCGATGATCTCTATGCGTTCGGCGTGCTTCTGGTCGTCTTGCTGACCGGCGAGATCCCATGTGCCGACATGACAGATCAGGAGATCGTCGCGGCCAAGCTCAAGCGTGGCTCCTATTCAGCCCTCTGCGGCAAGGCGCGGATCCCGCTTGCCATGCTGGAACCGCTTCGGGGGCTGTTGTGCGACGATTCGAGCGAGCGTTGGACCACGGGAGATCTGAAATCGTGGCTGGGCGGGCGCCAATTGACACCCAAGCTTCCGGCATTGCCGCCCAAGGCGACGCGGCCCTTCAGGTTCGCCGGGACCGAGTATCTGGACGCCCGCTCGCTGGCCTATGCCCTGGGCAACGACTGGCCGAATGCGGGGCCCAGCCTATACAACGGCAAGATCGCCGATTGGATGCTTCGTAGCCTGGGTAATGAGCCGCGCGCCCAATTGATCGGCAATACGATGCGCCGGCGTCAGTATGCTTCGGCCGAGGATGGCGGTAGCGACGACCGGACCATTTCGCGCGTTCTGATGGCGCTCGATCCCGAGGCGCCGCTTCGCTACAAGGGGCTTGCGGTCAACATCGAGGGCTTGGGCGCGGCGCTGGCGGCAAACTACCAAAAACCGGAAAAAGTCCAGCTGTTCGTGGAGATGCTGAAGGGCCGGCTTCCATTGGCCTGGTTCGACGCCCAGCTAGCGAGCCGGCCGGAACTCCTGTCCGTCAAGAAACTGATCGAACAAGCGTGCTCTTTCGCAACCCGGGCCCGGGCCGGGTTCGGCATCGAGCGCTGCCTTTATCAGCTCAATCCCCAGTGGCCCTGCCAGAGTCCTTTGCTGGCACAGGAGTATGTCTGTTATGTCAAAGACTTGCTGTCCGCTCTGGAGCGTATTGCCGGGCGTGGCATGCCGTCGGAAGAACCGGTCGACAGACACATTGCCGCCTTCTGCGCGGCGCGCACCAGGCAGGTACCGGAGCGTCTCTTGAACAATTTGGCCGCGGAAAGCGCGACCGTCAGGCATATGGCCATGCTGCAGCTCTTGGCCGACGTTCAGAAACGCACGGGTCCGGCCCGACTTCCGGCGTTGACGCGCTGGTATGCCAGCCTGCTTGCCCCCGCCATCGATGGATACCGCAACCGGCCGTACCGAAAACAGCTGGCCGACGAGATCACGCGCTTGGTCGAACAGGGCGAACTGGGGCTTCTGAGCGTCCTGTTCGACAATCCGGCCGCGGTCCGGGCCGACGAGCAGGGCTTTGCGGTCGCCCGCGCCCAGTACCGGCAGGCCGCCAATCGAATCTCCTGGCTGGAGCAGGGGGGGTTGAGTGGGCCGGACAACGTGCTGCGCGCCAGTCGGCAGGCGGCAAGCATGGTCTCCGCCGTGCTTTCCGGACTGATGCTGGTCGTGCTGACGGTGTTCTACGCGATGTGAGGAAACGTCCCCGATGGCCGAAGCCGCCAAACAGACCAAAGCCGCTAAAGAGACCGCCCCCTGGCGGCCCAGAATTCTGTTCTGGACCGTGCTGCTGCCCGTCGCCGGATTGTTCCTGCCGACCTTGACGGTGCTGGCCTTGGCCATGCTGCCGACCTTGGGCGCCTATGTGGCCGAACGCAGCCGCGAGAACCACTTGGTCGTCACGGTGGGCCTGATGAACTTCTGCGGCAGCCTGCCGGCCGTGGTGAAGCTTTGGTCCGGGGGGCAGAGTTTCGCCGCCATCGGACCCGTGCTGCACGATGTCTTCGGCTGGTTGGTCGCCTACAGCGCGGCCGGTATCGGTTGGCTGATCTATCTGCTCATGCCGCCCATCGTGGCGTCGTACTGCCGCGTGGCCAGTCAAACCCACGTACAATTGCTGAAACACGATCAGCGCAGGCTGGTCGAGGTCTGGGGCGAGGCTGTAGCCCAGCCCCCCGAAACGGGCGCCCCCCCGGGGGCGGGGTGAGCCGCGGAAGGCGGTGTCTCGGCGCCGGCCTGTATCCGCTCCCTTCAGGTTTCGCCCGAGGAGAGCCGACGGCGCAGCACGACCAGATAGAGCAGAATGAACAGGTAGAAGTAGAACTCCTGCACTTCGCTGGGCCGGTGGAACGGATAGACCTGGTAACCCATGGCATCGAGAATACGTTCGGAAAAACGGGCGAATTCGGCCAGCAGGGCAGCCGGCAGGCAGATCTGCGGCGGCAGGATGACGGCCCACGGCAGGCGACGGATGCGCGGCCGCCGGAGCGCGGCGAGCGGCACCGCGATGCCGCCCAAGATCACGCCGATCTCAAGCAACGTGCGCGGCTTCTGGTCCAGCCAGGAGCTGACGTTGTGCAGGTTGGTCTCGCCCTGGTCGTTGATCTTCGACCAGTAGTCCGGTGTTTGCCAGTCGAGATAGTGCTGTCCCCAGCTCGCTTCCTCGCCGGCGATGTAGAAGCTGGCAACCGCCGCGAGCGCGATCCAGGCGACGAGCAGGCGGTGGCCCCTGACCCGGGGCAGCAGCAGGGTCCTGAGGGCGACGCCGCAGGCGCCGAGCGCTAAAAGCAGCTGGGACAGCTCCAGCAGGCCGCGCTCCCCGCCGATCCGGCGGAGGTAGAACTCCGGCGCCGCGTGAGCCGTCAGCGACAGGATCGCACCGGCGGCGAGCGGAAGCACGAGCCACCACCAGGGCGAAAGCCGGTCCGCTTGACCGCCGGCAGGCCTGTCGATCGTATCGCTTTGCCGGGTCGGGTTCATCGCTCGAGCGCCGGTCTGCCGGCCGGTTCAGTTTGGGGTCGCTCGTACCTTTTGCGCCCGACCTCGGGCCTTGGTCAAGGGCGGCACGAGACGCCGGCCACCGTTCCACCGCCCGCCGAGGCTCCCGTCAGCGCCGCCGGGCCGGCTGCCGGCCGCAGACCGTAGCTTCAGTTGCTGGCGAGGCGTTCCTTGATCGCCGCGTTGCGGATCGCTTTCTGCAGCTTTTCGAAGGCGCGCACTTCGATCTGGCGCACGCGCTCGCGGCTGATGCCGTACTCCTGGCTCAGCTCCTCGAGCGTGGTCGGGTTCTCCTTGAGCCGGCGCTCCTGCAGGATGTGGCGCTCGCGCTCGTTGAGCGCCTCCATCGACTTGACCAGCAGGGCCCGGCGCTTGGCCAGCTCCTCGCTGTTGGCCAGCATGGTCTCCTGGCTCTCGGTCTCGTCGACCAGCCAGTCCTGCCACTCGCCGTCGCCGTCGATCCTGAGCGGCGCGTTCAGCGAGTGGTCCGGCGCGGCCAGGCGGCGGTTCATCTGGACCACATCGTCCTCGGGCACGTTGAGCGTCTCGGCGATCTTGCTGACCTGCTCGGGGTGCAGGTCGCCTTCCTCGATCGCCCGCATCTGGCCCTTCAGCTTGCGCAGGTTGAAGAACAGCTTCTTCTGCGCGGCGGTGGTGCCCATCTTGACCAGCGACCAGGAGTGCAGGATGTACTCCTGGATCGACGCGCGGATCCACCACATGGCGTAGGTCGCCAGGCGGAAGCCGCGTTCCGGGTCGAAGCGCTTGACCGCCTGCATCATGCCGACGTTGCCCTCGGAGATCAGCTCGGCCAGCGGCAGGCCGTAGCCCCGGTAGCCCATGGCGATCTTGGCGACCAGGCGCAGGTGGCTGGTGACCAGCTGGTGCGCGGCGTCGATGTCGTCGCGCTCGCGCCAGCTCTTGGCCAGCATGTACTCCTGGTCGAGCTCCAGCATGGGGAACTTGCGGATCTCCTGAAGGTAACGCGAAAGGTTGCCTTCCGAGACCAGGACGGGGACCTTGGGTGCGGCCATCTATGCTTCTCTCCATTCTTCGGCGCGGCCATCGGCCAGCCAGTGCCTGAGGACCGTTACGCGCCTTGCCGCCGGTTGGACCACAGGCCCACCGGCATAGAAATCGCTCAACCCCGAACGGCTGTTGCCGCCGCGGCGCCTTGCCCCCTCACTGTCATGGAATTCGGACTGCTGCGCTCCGATTAGCATCATCTTATAACTTTTCCAAAGAAGATATCAAGCTCTTTA
>CAMYMY010000179.1 GCA_947259625.1 uncultured Kiloniellales bacterium
TTCGCGCTGACCGCGCTGGCCTTCATGTGGGCGCGCATGGCGCGGGTCGCCCTGGACGGCCTGGAAGGCGAAAGGGCGGCCTTCTATCGCTCGAAGCTGGCGACGGCGCGCTTTTTCATGACGCGCCTGTTGCCGCAATCCTCCGGACACTTCGCCGCCATCATGGCCGGCAAGGCGGCGATCATGGAACTGGAAGAAGCGGCATTCTAAGACCGCCGTGCCGGTAACGAGGGAGGGAACGATGTTGCAATGGGCAAAGCGACCGGTCGCGGCCGTCCTGGCGTTGGGCTTCGCCGCGTCCGCCTGGGCGGCGGAGCCGCCGAGCGGTACGGTGGTCTACGGCATCCACCACGAAAAGTACGGCGATGTCGGTACGCACAAGCTGACCTTCTCGCAGAGCGGCGAGGACCTGATGGTCGAGGTCCGGAACAAGATGAAAGTCAAGCTGCTCTTTGTCACCCTGTTCAGCTACAAGGCCGATCGCCGCGAGCTGTGGCGCGACGGCAAGATGGTGTCCTACCGCAGCCGGACCGACGACGACGGCACCGACATCGCCGCATCGGCCGAGCTCAAAGGCGGCAAGCTGGTGATCGAGGGACCGGACGGCAGCGCCGAAGCGCCCCTCGGCGTGTTTCCGACCAACCCCTGGAACAGCAAGATCGTCGAGCAGTCCCTGCTGATGGACACCAAGACCGGCGCCTTGCTGAAGGTGAAGATCGACGCGGCCGGCGAGGACATCGTCGAGGCCCGGGGCAAGTCCTTCAAGGCCAGGAAGTACCTGATCTCCGGCGACATGGAGCGGGAGCTTTGGTTCGCCGACGACGGCACCTGGCTGCAGATGCGTTTCGACTCGGACGGCTCCGCCGTCACCTTCACGCTCAAATAGGTAGAACCCGGCCGTGAACCTCATCCTCCGCCTGATCCGTGTGCTCTTCGTCGCGCTGCGGCGCTCGCCGCTCGACCTGTTCGGGGAGTCGGTCGTGCGCTTCCGGGTCTGGCCCGGCGACTTGGACTTCAACCTGCACATGAACAACGGGCGTTACCTGACGCTCATGGACCTGGGGCGCGTCGACCTGATGGCGCGCCACGGCACGCTGAAGCAGGTGCACAAGAACCGCTGGCAGCCGGTGGTCGCCGCCCAGACCATCCTCTACCGCCGGGCGCTCAGGCCGTTCCAGCGCTACAGCCTGCACAGCCGGCTGGTCTGCTGGGACGACAAGTTCATCTACCTGGAGCAGCGCTTCCAAACCGGCGACAAGCTGGCCGCCTCGGCCATCGTCAAGGCGGCGGTGCGGCGCGGCGGCCGCACCCTGCGCCCGCGCGAACTGCTCAAGGCGATCGGCCAGGAGCGCCGCTCGCCCCCCATGCCGCCGGCGATCAAGGCCTGGGCGCTCGCCGAGGAATGGTCGAGCGAGCCGCGCGGCCCCGCCGCGGCGGTACTGGGCCGGCCGGCGCCCCAGCCCGGGACCCAAGGCCCGGAGCGCGGGGAACCGCCGCGCCAGGACCGGGACGACCTGCGCCAGGCGGGATAATCCCCGTCGCGCGGCGCCGCGATTTCCAGCGGCTCATACCAAAGGCTTTGGGCAGACCTCAGAATGAGGGCTACTGGTAGGCACACCGATGTCGGCTTACTGGCCCCAAACGGTAGCGACGGGACGCGTGCCTCCACTTCGCTTCTCAGCCACACGAGGCTTCTCCTACACCCGCCGCCCGTGCCACCGGCACCAGCCTTCAGCGGCGGGTGTCCGAGAACCCTTCACAGGAGCAGAAGTTGGCAGTTGCTCAATCAGCATAAGAAATTTGGCACACCGCAATCCCGGTGGTGATAGCCGTCCACCGCAAGAGAAGCGGTCCTTGGCTCTGCTGGAAGAGGTGGGACGCCGGCCTCTGAACACACTCTAAGGGAAGCCGGCCAAGATCGGCGCGAAGATCCTGCGCCACGATCGCTGCGGCTAATGCGTGCGCGGGAGATTGCTGTTGACCTGCCTCAAGGCACCCGCGCTTCCTGCCGGGTATCATGCCTTGGGTTGCGAACTGCGGAGGAAGGAGGCTGCCATGCGACACCTGTTTCTGGTAGTAGCGTTCGTCCTTGGCTTGGGCGCGCCGGCCTGGGCGGACTTTGAGGACGGTAAGCAAGCCTTTGAGTCGGGCGACTACGCCACAGCCCTCAAAGAATGGCGTCCGCTTGCCGAGCAAGGTGATGCCGATGCCCAATACAACCTCGGCCTCATGTACTACAGAGGCCAGGGCGTGCCGCAAGACTACGCCAAGGCCGCGAAGTGGTATCGCACGGCTGCCGAGCAGGGGCATGCCTTCGCCCAATTCTCCCTCGGCGGCATGTACCACACGGGTCAAGGCGTATCCAAGGACGGCGCCGAGGCCGTGAAGTGGTATCGCAAGGCTGCCGACCAGGGGCTCGAACAAGGCCAAATCGTTCTCGGAATGATGTACTCCTATGGCTCGGGAGTACCGAAGGACCACGTGCGGGCGCACATGTGGTTCAATCTTTTGGCGTCACGCTTGCCCGGAGTCGAGCGACGCGGGTACGCGATTGCACGAGACGGTCTTGCCGCGCGCATGACGCCCGAGCAGGTAGCCGAGGCCGAGAGGTTGGCCCGTGAGTGGCAAGAGAAGCACGAGAAGGCTGACTAGAGCTCTGAAAGGTCAGCCACACCCAAGGAATATTGCGATTGACCCGTTTTCGTGGACACCTGACCATTTGGGAGAAAGGAGTCCACGAAACCGGGTCAGGTCCACTCTCCTTTCCGTGGCCCTTTGGGGCATTGCTGGTGACCCCGCATCTTAGGCCCAGGAGAGCGACCGCTGGAATTTCGCTATGTATGGGCTCTCGGACACCGTGAAATCGGCTGCTGGACCGCGCAAACCGCATTTGCCACTTGACATAAGGATATCTTTATATGTTTATTAAGGTATGTGGATTAGCGTGTCTCGGGACGACAGAGGCGGGGAGCCAGTCATGGAGCAGTTGTTGGCGGCGTTGCGGGCAGCGGGAGAGCCGACCCGGCTCAGGCTGCTGGCGCTTTGCGCGCACATGGACCTGACGGTCTCGCAGCTGACCCAGATCCTGGGGCAGAGCCAGCCCCGGGTCTCCCGTCACTTGAAGCTGCTGCTCGAGGCCGGGCTTCTCGACCGACTGCGCGAAGGCAGCTGGTCGGTCTACCGCCTGGCGGCGCGGTCCCCCGGGGCCGAGCTCGGCAGGACCCTGATCGACTCCATCCCGGCCGACGACCCCACCCTGGCGCTCGATCTCGAGCGCCTGCAGACGATCCGGCGGGCGCGCGAGAAGGTGGCCGCGGACTATTTCCAGCAAAATGCCGCCGAGTGGGACCGGGTCCGGTCGCTCCAGGTCGATGAAGCCGAGGTCGAGCGACGCCTGCTGGAGCTAGTGCCCGACCGGGAGGTCGAAGACCTACTGGACATCGGGACCGGCACCGGACGCATTCTCGAAATTCTCGGCGAACGGGTCCGGCGGGCGGTCGGCATCGACCTTTCGCATGAGATGCTCACCGTCGCGCGCTCGAAGCTGGAGCGCGCGCAACTTCGGAACTGCCTGGTTCGCCACGGTGACATGTACCGGCTTCCCGTGCAGAGCGCGTCCTTCGACGCGGTGACGGTCCATCAGGTGCTGCACTACGCGGAGGATCCCGCCGCGGTGGTCGCCGAGGCGGCGCGGGTGCTGCGCCCCGAGGGCCGGCTGATCGTCATCGATTTCGCCAAGCACGAGCAGGATTACCTGCGCGACGAGCACGCCCATCGCTGGCTCGGCTTTCGCGACGACGAGGTGACCGGCTGGTGCAAGACCGCGGGCCTCGAAGCGCGGCCGCCGGTCTTCCTGCCCGGCGATCCGCTGACCGTGTGCATCTGGGCGGCCGCCCGTCCAGCCGCCGCGCCCTTGGCCCCAGCGGCCGCCCATGTGGCCTGACGGAGGAGATTCTATCGTGCTTCAAGACACTGCGCTGTCGCCACAAACCGCTCCGTCTCTGGATGAGAACGCGCCTGCCGATGACATCTCGGTCTCTTTCGAGTTCTTTCCGCCCAATACGCCCGAGGCGGCCGAGCGCCTGTGGACGGTGATCCGGCGGCTGGAAACGCTGGGGCCGCGCTTCGTCTCCGTCACCTACGGCGCCGGGGGCAGCACGCGGGAGCGGACCCATGCGATCGTCACCAGGATCCTGGCCGAGACCTCTCTGCTGCCGGCCGCGCACCTGACCTGTGTCGGCGCGCCGCGCGAGGAAATCGACGACATAGCCCGTGCCTATTGGGAGGGGGGCGTTCGTCACCTCGTCGCTTTGCGCGGCGACCCGCCGGGCGGCCTGTCCGAAAGCTACCGGCCCCACCCGGGCGGCTATGCCTACGCCGCCGACCTGGTCGCGGGTTTGAAGCGCGTGGCGGATTTCGAGATCAGCGTCGCCGCGTTTCCTGAGGTCCACCCGGAAGCCGCTTCGCCGGAGCAGGACCTGGACAACCTGAAGCGCAAGCTGGACGCTGGCGCCTGCCGCGCGATCACCCAGTTCTTCTTCGACCCGGAGCGCTACCTGCGCTTCGTCGACCGGGCCCGGGCGGCCGGGATCGACGCGCCCATCGTCCCCGGCATCTTTCCGATCACGAACTTTGCGCGCACCGTCGAATTCGCGAAGAAATGCGGCGCGACCGTTCCGGCATGGCTGACGGCCCTGTTCGAAGGCGTGCAGGAGCATGCCGACACGCGCAATCTGGTGGCCGCCGTGGCCGCCGCCGAGCTGTGCCGGCAGTTGCAGGCCCAGGGCGTGGACGAGTTCCACTTCTACACCCTGAACCGTGCCGAGCTGACCACGGCGATCTGCCACATGCTGCGCGTACCGGTTCCGATCACGGGTTTCGCCGACCGCGCGGCGGGGTCGTGAGATGAGCGAGTTCCTCGGCGCCCTTTCCGAGCGCGTGCTGCTCTGCGACGGCGCGATGGGCAGCCGTGTCCAGGCGCTCGATCTGGACGTCGAGCGAGACTATTGGGACAAGGAGAACTGCACCGAGGTCCTGAACCTGTCGCGCCCGGACCTGGTGATCGAGATCCACAAGGGCTATTTCGCCGCCGGCGCCGACATGGTCGAGACCAACAGCTTCGGCGGGTCGCCGATCACGCTGGGCGAGTTCCAGCTCGAGGACCGGGCCTTCGAGATCAACCAGCGGGCCGCCGAGCTGGCGCGCGAGGCGGCCGAATCCTTCAAGGGCGACGGGCGCCGGCGCTTCGTGCTCGGCGCGGTCGGGCCGGGCACGCGTCTGCCCTCGCTCGGCCACGTCGACTACGACACGATGGAGCCCGCGCTCGCCCTGCAGTGCGCCGGGCTGATCGCGGGCGGCGCCGACGCGATCCTGATCGAGACCTGCCAGGATCCGCTGCAGATCAAGGCCGCGGTCAACGCCGCCAAGCGGGCGCGCGCCGAGGCCGGGCGGGACTCCCTGCCCATCCTGGTGCAGGTCACGGTCGAGACCACCGGCACGCTGCTGGTCGGCAGCGACATCGCCGCGGCGGCCACCGTGATCAAGGCGCTCGACGTCCCGGTCATGGGCGTCAACTGCGCCACCGGGCCGCAGGAGATGGCGCCGCACGTCGAATGGCTGGCGGAGAATTGGCCGGGCCTGATCTCGGTCCAGCCCAACGCCGGCTTGCCCGAGCTGGTCGACGGCCAGACCCGCTATCCGCTCTCGCCCGACGAGCTCGCCAAGTGGCTCGACCGCTTCCTCGGCGAAGACGGCATCAACCTGATCGGCGGCTGCTGCGGCACCACGCCCGCCCATATCGAGGCGCTCGACGCCATGCTGCGCCGGCGCGCCGGGGGCGGCGACGCGCGGCCCGCGCCCAAACAGCGGACATCGCTCTGGGTCCCGGGAGTCGCCTCGCTCTACGGCCAGGTGCCCTACCGGCAGGAGAACGCCTATCTCTCGATCGGCGAGCGGTGCAACGCCAACGGCTCCCGGCGGTTCCGCCGGCTCCAGGAGCAGGGCGACTGGGAGGGCTGCGTCGCCATGGGCGTCGAACAGGTCAAGGAAGGCTCCCACGCGATCGACCTCTGCACCGCCTTCGTCGGCCGCGACGAGAAGGCCGAGATGACCGAGATGGCGGCGCGCATGCGCGCCGCCGTCGATGCGCCCCTGGTCTTCGACTCCACCGAGTACCCGGTGCTCGAGGCGGCCATGAAGCTCTACGGCGGCAAGCCGGTGCTCAACTCGATCAACTTCGAGGACGGCGAGGAACCGGCGGCCAAGCGGGTCGCGCTCGCCCGCAAGTTCGGCGCCGCGGTGGTCGCGCTGACCATCGACGAGGACGGCATGGCCAAGGAGGCCGGACACAAGGCCGCGATTGCCAAGCGCCTCCACGATTTCGCCTGCGTCAGGCACGGCCTGCCGCCCGAGGACCTGATCATCGACCCCCTGACCTTCACCATCTGCACCGGCAACGAGGACGACCGCAGACTCGGCCTGTCGACCCTGGACGCCATCGAGGAGATCACCCGCGAGCTGCCGGACTGCCAGGTGATCCTGGGCCTGTCCAACATCTCCTTCGGGCTCAACCCGGCCGCCCGGCACGTGCTGAACTCGGTGTTTCTCGACCACGCCGTGAAGCGCGGCATGACCGGCGCGATCGTGCATCTCTCCAAGATCATGCCGCTGCACAAGATCCCGGACGAGGAGATCGAGGCCGCCGAGGACCTGATCTTCGACCGCCGCGCCGAGGGCAGAGACCCGCTGCACGCCTTCATCGCCCTGTTCGAGGGACGCAGCGCCGAGGTCGCGGAGAAACGCGGCCGCGCGGCCGACGTGGAGACCCGCCTGAAGGAGCGGATCGTCGACGGCGACCGCCAGGGCCTCGAGCAGGACCTGGACGAGGCGCTGGCGAAGCACCCGGCGCTCGACATCATCAACGTCCATTTGCTGGACGGCATGAAAGTGGTCGGCGAGCTGTTCGGCGCCGGCAAGATGCAGCTGCCCTTCGTGTTGCTGTCGGCGGAGACCATGAAGGCGGCGGTCGCCTATCTCGAGCCCCACATGGAGAAGACAGAAGGCCGCGAGAAAGGCACGATCGTCCTGGCCACGGTGAAGGGCGACGTCCACGACATCGGCAAGAACCTGGTCGACATCATCCTCACCAACAACGGCTACAAGGTGATCAATCTCGGCATCAAGCAGCCGATCGACGCCATCCTGGCCGCCGCGCTGGAGCACCGGGCCGACGCGGTCGGCCTGAGCGGCCTGCTCGTCAAGTCCACCGTGGTCATGCGCGAGAACCAGGAGCGCATGACCCGGGAGAAGGTGGACCTGCCGGTGTTCCTGGGCGGGGCCGCGCTGACCCGGAACTACGTCGAGGGCCTTCGATGGCCTCTCTCTGATGGGCCGGGTGATGGGCGGCGGCTTCGACGACCATCTGGCCGCGCGCAGCGCCGAGCATCAGGCCAGGTCCGGCGATGTCCGGCGCGCGCCCGCCCGCCCCGCCAAGGCGCGGCGCCGTCCGGTCGACGCCGCGCAGACCCGGCTGCGCCGCGAGGAGCTGTCGAACGGCGTGGCGGTCCCCGAGCCGCCCTTCTGGGGCCCGCGGGTCGTGACGCGGGTGCCGGTGGACGCCCTGGTGCCGTACCTGAACGAGCGCATGCTCTATCAGTTCCAATGGGGCTACCGGAAGGCGGGCCGCTCGCTCGCCGACTACATGGCCTGGGCCGCCAAGGAGTTGCGGCCGGTCCTCAAGCGCATGCTCGACGTCTCCAAGCAGCAGGACATCCTGGTGCCGCAGGCCGTCTACGGCTACTGGCCGGCCAGCGCCGAAGGCGACGACGTGGTGCTCTACGACCCCGAGGACGGTGAGCGCGAGGTCGCGCGCTTCGCCCTGCCGCGCCAGGACCGCGACGGCGGCCTCTGCGTCGCCGACTTCCTGCGCGACGCAGCGCACGGCGAGCGCGACGTGCTCGGGCTCCAGGTGGTCACGGTCGGTCAGCGCGCCTCCGACGTGGCGCGGGAATGGTTCGCCGAGGACCGCTACCGGGACTATCTCTATCTGCACGGCCTGGGCGTCGAGCTGGCCGAGGCGCTGGCGGAATACGTGCACAAGCGGATCCGCGGCGAGCTCGGCTTCGGCTACGAGGACGCGCGCGACATGAGCAAGATGCTGCAGCAGGGCTACCGGGGCTCGCGCTACTCCTTCGGCTACCCGGCCTGCCCCGAGCTCGAGGACCAGCAGCAGATCCTGGAGCTGCTCGGCGCCGAGCGGATCGGCCTCGCGCTCAGCGAGGAGTCCCAGCTGCACCCCGAGCAGTCCACCTCGGCCATCGTGCTGCACCACCCGCAGGCCAAGTACTTCACGGTTTGAGGCGGGAGCTCTCGCTCACAGCTCCGGGGCGTGGAGGGCGATGGCGCGCTGCCACTTGTCGGCGTGGTCGGTGCCGAAAACCAGGGACTCGTCCCAGTCGATCACATACCAGCCGCCGCCTTTGATCTCCGACTCGAGCTGGCCCGGCGCCCAGCCGGCATAGCCCAGCGCGAAGACCAGGTGGCGCGGCCCCATGCCGCCGGCCACGGCGCGCAGCAGCTTGTGGTCGCGGCTGAAGGCGACCCGCTTGTCCACCTCTACGCTGCCCGCGGGCATCACGTCGGTGCTGTGCAGGATAAAGGGCGCCCGCCGCTCGACCGGTCCGCCGTAGTGGACCAGCACCCGGGGGCCGGCCTCGTCCGGCTCGGGCCTGTCGTCTTGTGCTTTGCGCTCGCCCAGCAGCAGGTCGAGCGGTACCTCGCCCATCGGTTCGTTCACCACGACGCCGAGGGCGCCGCGGCGGTCGTGCTCGACCAAGTAGACAATGGTCTGTGCGAAGTTCGAGTCCTGCATCTCGGGCACGGCAACCAGGAGACGCCCGGTCAGCGTGCTTTCCGCCGGGCTCGCGGTGTTTGCCATGAGCAGCAAGGCCACTGCGGCGGCCGCGCCCGCCGCCCTCCGCCATGGCCCGCCCCGGAGTTTGATTAAGCTGCGCATCCCTCGGTCTCCGATGCTTCGGGATACGATAGCAGATTTGCGGCGATCGGCCGCGTTTCATGTTAAAAGGCGGATATGCCTTGCGAGACCACCACGGCGCGCCCGTCGGCCTCCGGCCGGGCCGTCTTCGCCGTCCTCCTGCTGGCGGGGCTGGCCGCCTGCGCCCAGCCCTTCGAGGTGCCGCCGCCGCGCGAGGCCAACCGGGCGGTGCCCCGCGGCCCGGCACTGCCGGGGCCGCTCGGGCCCTTCGACTACGATCCCCGGCCGCGGGCGATCGCGCTCTGCTACGGCAATCTGATCAACGACCCCGATGAGGTCATGCAGAAGGCGCAAGAGCTCTGCCCCAACAACGGCAGGATCGAGCGCGTCGCCGAGGACCTCTTCTGGAACACCTGTGCGCTGCTTCAGCCGGTGCGCGTCTCCTTCGTCTGCTTCCCCGGCCCGCCCGAGCCGCCCGAATACCAGTAGGTGTCAGACCGCCTGCCACTCGGCGCGCACCGCCGGGTCCGCTTCGGCGGGCAGGCGGCGCTTGCGCTCGGCCGCGAAGACGGCGCCGCCGCTAAGTTGCGCCAGAGCCCAGACCGCCATGGCGCGGACCAGCGGCGAGGCGTCGTCGAGCCGCCGCCGGGCCGTCTCGGCGAGGTCCCGCCGGCCGCTGTTGCCGAGGGCGATCAGGACGTTGCGCAGGAAACGCTCGCGCCCCAGGCGCTTGACCGGGGACCGGGAGAACAGGGCCCGGAAGCCCGCGTCGTCGAGCTCGGCCAGGTCCGCCAGGCGGGGCGCGGTCATCTCGGCACGCGGCAGGAGGGCCGGCTCGCGCGTCCCCTGCGCGAACTTGTTCCAGGGACAGACCGCCAGGCAATCGTCGCAACCGAAGATCCTATTGCCCATTGGGTGGCGGAACTCCTTTGCGATGTGGCCCTTGTGCTCGATCGTCAGGTACGAGATGCAGCGCCGGGCGTCGAGCCGGTAGGGATCCGGAAAGGCGTTGGTGGGGCAGACGTCGAGGCAGCGCCGACAGGACCCGCAGTGGTCCTGCTCCGCGGCGTCGGGCGCCAGGTCCAGGCTGGTGTAGACCTCGCCCAGGAACAGCCACGAACCAAACTCCCGTGAGACCAGGTTCGTATGCTTGCCCTGCCAGCCGAGGCCCGCGCGCTCGGCCAGGGGCTTTTCCATGACCGGCGCGGTGTCGACGAAGACCTTGACCTCGCACCCGAAGGCCTCGGCCATCCACCGCCCGAGCGCCTTCAGGCGCGCCTTGACCACGTCGTGGTAGTCCCGGCCCCGGGCATAGACGGAAACGTTGCCCCGCTCAGGGCGCGCGAGCAGTCCCAGCGGGTCCCCGCTCGGGCCGTAGTTCATGGCCAGCACCACGACGCTCTCGACGCCGGGCCAGAGCGCTTTCGGGCCGGCGCGCCGCTCCGCGGTACCGGCGAGCCAGCCCATGTCGCCGTGATAGCCGAAGGCCAGATATTCGGCCAGACTGGCCTTGGCGGCCTCGCCCAGCTCGGCCGCGGCGAAGCCAATCGCGTCGAAGCCCAGGCTCAGCGCCTTGTCGCGGATCGCCGTCTTGGCGTCGGGCCGCGGCACGGCGCGTCCAACACCTCGCCCTCACCCTGTCCCTCTCCCGGGGGGAGAGGGAACGCAGCCGCAAGTCTCGGCGCAAATCCCCTCTCCCCCCGGGAGAGGGAGGGGCCCGA
>CAMYMY010000180.1 GCA_947259625.1 uncultured Kiloniellales bacterium
GGCCTGTGTTGGGCGTCAGCTTACCGCCCAGGCCGAAACGCCGGGCCGCCCAGGCGAGCGCGCCGATCAGGCCCAGGACAAAGACCAGGGCCAGCACGAACTTGAAATAGACGTCGAGGTCCATGGCGGCGGGCGGCCCGGTCAAGCCCCGCCCGTCGGGCGCGCCTGCGGGTGGTCGTCCGTCCGGTCGTCCGGGCCGTCGACCATCGCGCGGACCTCGGCGGCCAGTCCGTCCAGATCGGCCCGCAGCCTGAGCAGGACGGGGCCGTAGCACAGGGCTTCCTCCCGGGGCCGGGCCGCGATCTCCGCGCAGAGCGCCTCGACCCGTTCCTCGAAGGCCGCCAGGCCGAGGTCGCGGCCGGCCGCAAGGTGGGCCCGGGCCTCGGCAACGGCCAGGCCCAGCTGGGCCAGCTCTTCGCCGATCGACGCCGGCGGGCTCACGGCGCGTCCCCCGGCCCGTCTCCGGTAGCCGGCGGCGGGGCGCTTGCCCGGTACACGTAGGTCAGGATC
The DNA here is from genome assembly GCA_947259625.1 of uncultured Kiloniellales bacterium. Taxonomy (GTDB): domain Bacteria; phylum Pseudomonadota; class Alphaproteobacteria; order Kiloniellales; family JAKSDN01; genus CAMYKD01. The sequence goes on from CAMYMY010000180.1 coordinate 511, forward strand.
TCGGCGACCGCGGCCAGGGCCTGCAGGGGGACCTCGCTGTCGACCTCGATCGCGGCCAGGACCTCCGCCAGGTCGGCATCGCTGCGCACCTTGACGCCGCGGTCGAAGGCGATCGCCAGGATCTGCTCGGCCAGCTTGCCGCGGCCCTTGGCGACCACGCGCGGCGTGCCGGCCGGGCCCTCCCGCAGCGCGACGGCCAGCGGGCGCCGGCCTTCGGTCTCGGCGGTCTCCGGCGGGGAGAGGGTCGTCTCTTCGGCCATGGTTCGCGTTCTACGTCCCAGGTTGTCGACTGCGCGACGTCGCGTTCTACGTCCCAGGTTGTCGACTGCGCGACGTCCGGCAACGGGTCTTGCCGCCGCCAAGAGATAATCCTGGGGTATTAACCTTAATGAATTATTTAGGCTGCTGGCCGCCGCGCCCTTCGCCCGGCCCGGCCGGGGCTCACTCCGGGGCTCACTCGGGGGGCTTTTCGGTGGCTTGCTGCTCGGTCCTGGTGCCGGCTTCCTTGGTCGCCTCGGCGGCGCGCTGCTCGGCCTGGATGCGCTCGAAGATCTCGCGGCGCAGGACCGTGGCGGTCGACGGGAAGGTGAAGCCGAGCTTGATCGACTTGCCGCGAATGTCGATCACGGTCACCTCGATGTCGTCGTTTATAATGACTGACTCGCCGACCTTGCGTGTCAGATAGAGCATCGGCTGTCTCTCGCCTTTCCGCGGTCGAGCGGCGCCGACGGTAGCGCCCCCACACTTTGTCGGACAATTAAATCATCTTTTACGGATCATTAATAGGCCGCGCTTGATAATCGCGCGGGCCTTTGTGTCGATTTCGGCCGCAGGGCAGCGCGCAGGCGCGCGTGGGAGACCAGATGGACGGTAAACTCAGCATCTTCGACGCGCTCGCCCGGCGCATGGCCTGGCTCGGCCAGCGCGAGCAGGTCCTGGCACAGAACGTCGCGAACGCCGACACGCCCGACTACGTGCCGCAGGATCTCGAGCACGGCCCCTTCGCGCGCCTGCTCGCGCGCAGGCTGGCGCCGGTCGAGCCCGCGGCGACCCACCCGGACCATCTGCGCGGCGCAGAGGGCCGGGCCGAGCGCCCGGCCGACAGCGAAGACCAGCGCGAGCGCTTCGAGACCGCGCCTTCGGGCAACGCGGTCGTGCTCGAGGAGCAGCTGATCAAGGTGGCCGAGACGCAGATGGACTATCAGACCATGACCAACCTGTACCGCAAGCACATGCAGATGATCCGCATGGCGCTGGGCCGCGGGGGTTAGGTCGTGGCCGGACAAGAGGAAGGCTGAGCCATGGACCTCGTCAAGGCACTCAACGTTTCGGCTTCGGGCCTGAAGGCGCAGGGCACGCGCCTCCGGGTCATCGCCGAGAACATCGCGAACGCGGATTCGACGGCCCAGCGGCCGGGCGCCGAACCCTATCGCCGCCGGGTCGTGACCTTCGGCAACGTGCTGGACCGCGAGCTCGGCGCCGAAACGGTGCGCGTGGACGGCATCGTCCCGGACCGGAGCGAGTTCAGGCGCCGCTTCGAGCCGGGCCATCCGGCGGCCGACGGCAAGGGCTATGTCCTGACGCCGAACGTCAACAGCCTGTTGGAAGTGGCCGACATGCGCGAGGCCCAGCGCAGTTACGAGGCCAACCTGAAAGTGATCCAGTCGTCGCGCGCGATGTTGCAGCAGACCATCGACATCCTGCGCTGACCCACCGAACGCGGCCGCCAGAAGGGCGGCCGTTTCCCTGCCAGAACGGCGAAGCCGGGGGCGTAACCGGCCCATCAGGAGGCTTAGTCCATGACCGTGAACCTGAACGACGCGATCTCCGCCTATCTCGGCGCGGCGCGCGGCGCCGGCCCGGATGGTCTCGATCCGCGCGAGCGGGACCAGAGCGGCGACTTCGCCGGCGCCCTGCGCGAGGTCGCCGAAGACGCGGTCCAGGCGTTGCGCGAGGGCGAGGCGGCCTCGCTGAAGGCCGCGGCCGGCAAGGCCGACATCACCGACGTCGTGACCGCCGTGAGCCAGGCCGAGATCACCCTGCAGACCGTGGTCGCCGTGCGTGACCGGGTCATCCAGGCCTATCAGGATATCCTGCGCATGCCGATCTGACCGGCCTCGTCCGGCGCCTCCGCTCCCCGTCCGAGAAGCCCAACGCCCATGAATGCCACCGATGTTCTCGAGGTTTCGCGCGAAGCCGTGATCGTCATGCTGAAGGTCGGCGCGCCGATCCTTTCCATGGCGCTCCTGGTCGGCCTCGCCGTCGCGCTGTTCCAGGCGCTCACCCAGATCCAGGAGATGACCTTGTCCTTCGTGCCGAAGATCCTGGTCATCTTCGTCTCCCTTCTGGTGCTGATGCCCTTCATGCTCTCCACGATGACCGCCTTCGGCCAGAGCCTGATGGACCGCATCGTCGCGCTGGGTTAGGCTGGCCATGCTCGCGGCCCTGCTGCCGGCCGAGATCTTCGGCGTGCTGCTCGTCTTCGTCAGGGTCGGCGCGGCCATGATGCTGCTGCCAGGCATCGCCGAGCCCTACGTGTCGGCGCGCGTGCGCCTGTTGCTGGCGTTGCTGCTTTCGCTTCTGGTGGCGCCGGTTCTGTCCAGCGCCCTGCCGGCCCTGCCGAACAGCCCGGTGGCGCTCGCCCTGCTGATCCTCGGCGAAGCCGCGATCGGTCTCTTCATCGGCACGGTGGCACGATTCTTCATCGCGGCGCTGACCACGACGGGCATGATGATCGCCTACATGTCGGCGCTGGCCAATGCGCTGATCAACGACCCCAGCGCGGCTCAGCAGGGATCGATCGCGGGGTCCTTCCTGACCATCGTCGCCCTGCTCGTGATCTTCGCCCTCGACCTGCACCACCTGATGCTGAGGGCGCTGGTCGAGAGCTATCAGCTCTTCGTTCCGGGCGCGGCGCTGCCGTTCGGCGATTTCGCCGACATGATCGCCCGCGTGATGTCCAAGACCTTTCTCCTGGCCTTCCAGCTGGCCACGCCCTTCATCGCGGCGGCGACGATCTTCTATCTGGGCGTCGGTCTGCTGTCCCGCCTGATGCCGCAGGTGCATATCTTGTTCGTCGTCATGCCGCTGCAGATCACGCTGGGCCTGGTCGTGATGTCGCTCGCGGTGCCCTTCATCATCAGCTGGTTCGCCGGCAGTTTCGAGGAGACGCTGCTGCCCTTCGCCGGCGGCGCGGCGCCGTTTTGAGCCATGGCTGAAGACCGTCAGGACGACTCGCAAAAAACCGAGGAGCCAACTCACAAGCGGCTGCGCGAAGCCCGCGAGAAGGGTCAGATCGCCAAGTCGCAGGAGGTCAGCCACTGGTTCATGATCCTCTCCTTCGCAATCGCGGTCGGGTACCTCGCGCCGGGCGTGGCCGGGGGCATCGCCGAGGCGCTCTACGGCTTCCTGGCGCGGCCCCACGCGATCGCCGTGGACGGCGAGGGGCTGCGCGACCTCTTCGCCGAGACCGCGGGCCTTCTGGCCCTGGCGCTGGCGCCGCCCATGCTCCTGGCCATGGCCGCCGCCTTGGCGTCCGGTCTGATCCAGAGCGGCTTCGTCCTGAGCCTGGAGCCGATCAAGCCCAAGCTCGAGAAGATCTCGCCGTTGCGCGGCCTGCAACGTCTGTTCTCGGCGCGCGCGCTGGCCGAATTCGTCAAGGGGCTGGTCAAGCTCGCCATCGTCGCCGCGGTGATCGGCCTGCTGCTCTGGCCCGAACGGCGGCTGATCTCCGGGATCGTGACCATGGAACTCCCGCAGTTCCTGGAGCTGCTTCAGTCGCTGGGTCTCCGGGTGCTGATCGCCGTGCTGGCGGTCATGTCGGTGATCGCCGGGCTCGACTTCCTGTTCCAGAAGCACCAGCACAACAAGCAGCTGCGCATGTCCAGGCAGGAAGTGAAGGACGAGTTCAAGCAGACCGAAGGCGACCCGATGGTCAAGGCCCGGCTGCGCCAGATCCGCGTGGAGCGGGCCCGTCAGCGCATGATGGCGGCGGTCCCCGAGGCCGATGTGGTGATCGCCAACCCGACCCACTTCGCGGTGGCGCTCAGCTACGAGATGGGGTCGTCCGGCGCGCCGAAGGTGATCGCCAAGGGCGTCGATTCGCTGGCGCTCAGGATCCGCGCACGGGCCGAGGAATGCGACATTCCGGTGGTCGAGAACCCGCCTCTGGCGCGCGCGCTCTGCGAGGGGGTCGAGCTCGATCAGGAGATTCCGCCGGTGCACTACAAGGCGGTGGCCGAGATCATAGGTTACGTGATGCGCCTGAAGGGCAGGATGCCGGCCCGGCGGCCTCACTGAAGCGAGGGGCCGGCGTTGGGGGCGGCGGTCTTGCGGCGCGGGCGGAGGTGATGGATAAACATGCGTGTTATGGATATAGACTAGATCGGTGATGGAGCCCTTGGGAACATCGCATCGTGCGCTCGCCCTGTTCGCCTCGACGACGGCGGCGAGCCTGGGGTTCGGGTCTTCGCCGGCGCTGGCCGCCGGTGGGGGCGGTTTCTCGGCGCCCACCGTCGCGCTTCTCGTGCTCCTGGGCGCGGTCCTGGGGGGTGCGGCGGCCACCTTCTGGGGGTTGCGCAGGATCTCCCTGCTCCGCGATGCCCTGGCATCGGTCCCGCGGCCGCGTCAGATCGTCGATTCAAAGGGTCGGACGTCTTATGTAAACCTGGCGTTTGGCCAGGCCTTCGGCGATACGGACCGGCCGACGCCGGACATCCTCGGTGAGCGCGCGGCGGACCCGGAGTCGCGGAGGCAGATCGAGCGGCTCGCCGAAGCGGCCCGGCGCGGCGAGGCCGGGCAGGCCGAGGTCCGGGTGCGGCAGGGCGGGGGACTGCAGCCGGGGGAGGTTGTCGAGGACGATAACGTCGCATGGCGTCACGTCGCGGCCTATCCGGTCGAGGGGCGGCCCGGCTCCGCGTTCTGGTTCGTCGACGACGTGAAGCCCGAGCGGCAGATGGAGCAGGTCATCCGTGCGGAGCAGCAGCGCTTCGTCGACCTGCTGCACAACGCGCCGATCGGTTTCTACTCGGTCGATGCAGAGGGGCGGTTCCTGTTCGCCAACCGAACCTTGGCCGGCTGGCTCGGTCTGGCGCGCGAGGGCCTCGAAGGCGGCCGGCGGCTCCACGATGTGCTCGCCCAGAAGCCCCCGGAGGGTACGGCGCCCGGCGATCCCTTCGGTGACGGCGCCGGTCAGGGCGAGGCGGTGCTGCAAGCCGAAGGCGGGAGGGCGTTTCCGGCGCTCATCGGCCAGACCGTCGAGCGCGACGCCGGGGGCCGTGAGCTGCGCACCCGCGCGGTGGTCTGCAACCTGTCCGAGGAGCGCGCCATGGCCGAGGCGCTGGACCGGGCGGAAAGCCGTTTCGAAAGCTTCTTCGGACAGGCGCCGGTCGGCATCGCCCTGGTCGATGGCCAGGGCGGCGTCACCGAGTTCAACGACGCGGTGCGCGTCATGGCCGGGGTCGACGAGGGCAGCTCCGGCGGCATGCCGCTGGCCGATCTGGTCGCCGAGGACAGCCGGCCCCTGGTCGAGGACCTGCTCGAGCGCGGCGCCCAGGGGGCCTCGGACGGGGACGGGGCGCCGGTCGAGGTCGAGATGGCCGGCGGCGGCGCGACGGTCTGCGCGCTGTTCGTCACGCCCGTGGAGCCGGAGGCGGACGGGCCCGGCGACTTTGTCGCCCATTTCATCGATACGACCGAGCAGAAGAACCTGGAGACGCGGTTCGTCCAATCACAGAAGATGCAGGCCGTGGGCCAGCTGGCCGGCGGCATCGCGCACGACTTCAACAACCTCCTGACCGCGATGATCGGCTTTTCTGACTTGCTGCTGCTGCGCCACGGTCCGGGCGACCAGTCCTTCGCCGACATCATGCAGATCAAGCAGAACGCCAACCGCGCGGCCAACCTGGTGCGCCAGCTGCTGGCCTTCTCGCGCCAGCAGACGCTGCAGGCCAAGGTACTCAACGTCACCGATATCCTGGCGGAGCTGTCCCACCTGCTGCGCCGCCTGATCGGCGAGAACATCGACCTCAAGATGATCCACGGCCGCGATCTCGGCATGATCAAGGCCGACGAGGGGCAGCTGGTGCAGGTGATCATGAATCTGGCGGTCAACGCGCGCGACGCCATGCCCGAGGGCGGCACGCTGACGATTCGCACCGATTCCGTCCACCTCGCGAGGACGACCAAGCGCAAGGGCGAGACCATGCTGGCCGGTGACTACACGCAGATCGAGGTCGTCGACAGCGGCTCCGGCATGTCGCGCGAAAACCTCGACCTTATCTTCGACCCCTTCTTCACCACCAAGGAGGTCGGGGCCGGCACGGGGCTCGGGCTGTCGACGGTCTACGGCATCGTCAAGCAGACCGGCGGCTTCGTCTTCGTCGCGAGCAAGCTGGGGGCCGGCACGACCTTCACGATCCTGCTGCCCTGCCATGCCGAAACTGAAAGCGATGCGGTCGACACCAAGCTTCCCGTCGAGCCGGTCATCGACCAGAGCGGCAGCGGCACCCTGCTGCTGGTCGAGGACGAGGACGCCGTGCGCGCTTTTTCCGCCCGCGCGCTGCGCAGCAAGGGCTATGACGTGCTCGAGGCGCGCTCCGGCGAGGCGGCGCTCGAACTCCTGGGCGAACAGCAGAAACCGATCGACCTCCTGATCACCGACGTGGTGATGCCGCGGATCGACGGGCCGACCCTGGTGCGCGAGGTGCGCGGCCAGCGGCCCGACCTCAAGGTGATCTTCATCTCGGGCTATGCCGAGGACGCGTTCAGGAAGCGCCTCGACCAAGGCGCCGGCATCCACTTCCTGCCCAAGCCCTTCTCCTTGAAGCAGCTGGCCGGCAAGGTGAAGGAGGTCATGCGCGACACCGCCGCGTGAGGCGGCGGTCCGCCACTCGACCGGGACCCGGCGGGACCGGTGTGCCGCGGTTTGTTCTCTTTTTATTCTTTTCCCTTGCCAGGATGAGAACAAATCGGGTACACTCGCCTTCGTTGCAGTCGCATCACCCCTATGGGATAAGAGAGGTCGGTCATGTCGCAGAACGTGTTGCGTCTCGTCGAGAGGGACTCCGTGGACAAGAAGAAGGCATTGGAGGCCGCGCTGGGCCAGATCGAGCGGGCTTTCGGCAAGGGTTCGATCATGCGCCTCGGCGAGGACCAGGTGGTCGAGACCGAGGTCGTGCCGACCGGCTCGCTGGGCCTGGACATCGCGCTCGGCATCGGCGGCCTGCCGCGCGGCCGGGTGGTCGAGATCTACGGCCCGGAAAGCTCCGGCAAGACGACCCTGGCGCTGCACGTGCTCGCCGAGGCGCAGAAGCGCGGCGGCACCTGCGCCTTCATCGATGCCGAGCACGCGCTGGACCCGGCCTATGCCGGCAAGCTCGGGGCCGACGTGGGGGAACTGCTGATCTCGCAGCCCGACACCGGCGAGCAGGCGCTCGAGATCGCCGACACTCTGGTGCGCTCGGGCGCGATCGACGTGCTGGTGATCGATTCGGTGGCCGCCCTGGTGCCGCGGGCCGAGCTCGAGGGCGACATGGGCGACCAGCTGCCCGGCCTGCAGGCGCGCCTGATGAGCCAG
>CAMYMY010000181.1 GCA_947259625.1 uncultured Kiloniellales bacterium
CACACCCTGCCGCTCGACAAGATCAACGACGCCTTCCACCTCATGCACGAGGGCAAGTCGATCCGCTCGGTCGTTGTGTACTAAGGACGGAGGCAAGCGCCCTATATGACTCAGGTGACGACGATCAGCGAGGCCCGGTGCTTCGACGGTATCCAGGGCTTCTACAGCCACCTTTCCACGTGCTGCAACGGCACCATGCGTTTCGCGGTCTACCGGCCGCCCCAGGCGCTCGCCGGCGAGCGCGTTCCGGTCGTCACCTATCTCTCGGGCCTGACTTGCGCCGAGGAGAACTTCGTCATCAAGGCGGGCGCCCAGCGCATGGCCAGCGAACTCGGCCTCATGGTGGTCGCGCCCGACACCTCGCCGCGCGGCCAGAACCTGCCGGGCGAGGACGAGAGCTACGATCTGGGCACCGGCGCCGGCTTCTACCTGGACGCCACAAAAGAGCCCTGGTCGAGGGCTTACAACATGTACAGCTATGTCGTCGACGAGCTGTCGACAGCCCTGGCCGCCGCCTTCCCGGCCGGCGATCTCGGACGCCAGGGCATATTTGGCCACTCCATGGGCGGCCACGGCGCGCTCACGATCCACTTGAAGCATAAGGAGGTCTACCGCTCGGTCTCCGCGTTTTCGCCGATCTCGGCGCCGATGCGCTGCCCCTGGGGCGAGAAGGCATTCACGAATTACCTGGGCCCGGACCGCGACGCCTGGCGCGCCTACGACGCCAGCGAGCTGGTCCGCGAACGGCCGTCGCGGGCCAAGATCCTGATCGACCAGGGCAGCGCCGACGATTTCCTCGAGACGCAGCTCAAGCCCGACCTTCTGGTCGAGGCCTGCGAGGCGGCCGGCCAGCACTTCGAGCTGCGCATGCAGCCCGGCTACGACCACAGCTATTACTTCATCCAGAGCTTCGTGGCCGACCACCTGCGCCACCACGCGGAGGCGTTGAAGGGCTGAGCACACGGTCGGCACCATGGACGAAAGCTTCGCTTCCGGAGGCCCGATCGACAAGACGCGCCTCAAGGCCCTTTCGGCGCGCTCCGACGCCAAGGGGCTCCTGCAGTTCGCAAGTCACCTCGCCGCGCTTTCGGCCACCGGCGCGGCCATGGCCCTGGCCAAGAGCACTCCCTGGCTCGTCCCGGCGCTCGCGCTGCATGGGCTCGTTCTGGTCTTCTTGTTCGCGCCGCTGCACGAGACGATTCATCGCACCGCGTTCCGCGGCCGAAGGCTGAACGACATCGTGGCCTGGCTCTGCGGCGCCCTGTTAGTCCTGCCGCCGGCCTACTTCCGGGCGTTCCATTTCGCCCATCACCGCCATACCCAGGACCCGGCGCGGGATCCCGAGCTGGCGTTGCCCAAGCCGGCGGATCTCGGCGCCTATCTGGGCGCCGTCTCGGGCCTGCCCTACTGGCGCGAGCGCATCGCCACGACCCTGGCCCACGCCGCCGGGCGGGTCCGCGAGCCCTTCATTCCGGCAGCGCAGCGAGACCGCGTGGTGCGCGAGGCACGGACTCTGCTCGGCGTCTATGGGGCGGTCGCCGCAGTTTCGGTCGCGACCGGCTCCTGGCTGGCCATCGGCTACTGGGTCGTCCCGGCGCTGATCGGCCAGCCCTTCCTGCGGCTGTTCTTGCTGGCCGAGCACACGGGCTGCCCGCTCGTCCCCGACATGCTGCGGAACTCACGCACGACGCGCTCGAATGCTCTTGTGCGCTGGCTCGCCTGGAACATGCCCTATCACGCGGAGCACCACGCCTATCCGGCGCTGCCCTTCCACGCCCTACCCGCGGCCCACGCGCTGCTCAAGGACCGGATAGTCGTGCAGGCGCCCGGCTATCTGGCGGCGCAGCGGCAGATCATTGCCGGGCTACGCGGCTAGGCTTCTTGGCGGTGGGCTCGGCCGTTTCGAAGACCTTATCCGGCTCGGCGGAAAGCGCCGCGATGTCCCCGGAGATTTCTCCGCCCTCCTCGATCAGGATCCGGCGATAGCGGATCTGCCCCGAAACCCGGGCGCTGGGGCTGAGGCGCAGGCGGCCGGTCACGGTCAGCCGGCCGTCGAAGCGCCCCGTGAGGTCGGCGTCCTGCACGACCGCGGTCCCCTTGAACACGCCCCCCTCGAGAAGGCGCAGCGAGCGCACTTCCACCGAGGCGTCGAGTTCGCCTTCGACCACCAGGGTCTTGCAAGCGCCGATCTGACCCTTGACCTTGATTCCGCGGCCGATCACCAGCTCGCCGCTGCTCGCATGTCCGTCCGTCTGCCTGAGCTGGCCGGCCTGCAAGGCCGCGAGCTGGGGCAGCAGTGGCCCCGTGGGCAGCACGATACCGGCTGCGCCGGCAGTGCCGGCCGCAGGGGTCCTTTGCTCCGTTATCTGATCTTCCGATGCCATGGGGGCTCCCGATTCGCGTGGATCGTCACGGCGCCAACCTACCCGAGTCGGCCTGGCAGACCTATGGCAAAGTTGCGTCAAGACGATGCCCCATAGTCCGCCGGCTCGTCCGGGAACACTTTGGCGGTAATCATCCGCTGCAGCCGCCCCGCCTCCGGCCCGGGCGCACGCGGCGCCTCGAGCGGCGGAAAAATCGCGCGCAGCTCCTCCAAGAGCGGCCGCAGGCGGGGTGGGGGCAGCCGGTCGGTAGCCCGGAAGGCCTGGCTGGCAATCGCCGCGAGGCAGGCCAGGCCGGCGTCGAGGCAGCGCCCGGCCTCCGCGCCCTTGCGCCAGGCAAGAAAAGTCGGAACGGCGACATCGTTCTGGCCGAAGCCGCCGCCGTCGCTGCCGGGCAGGAAGCTGCGTTGGGCCGCCTGGCGGGCCTGCTCGGCGTAGCCCGCCGCGGTGAAGCCCAGGCAGCCGAGATAGCCGCCCTCGCCCACCAGCAGCTGATCGGGCAGCCCCGAGACCCTGCCGTCAAGCAACTTGCTCGCCTGGCGGTCGCAGAGCAACGCCAGGTCGGCCCAAGCCGCCGCCAGATTGTCGAGCGCCGGATAGGCCTTGGCATTGTGATAGCCGCCGGTGGAAACCGCCCGGCCGTTCGGGTGCGCATCGTCGGGCGGCAGGAACAGCGGATTGTCGGAGACCGCCTTGAGCGAGACCGTCGCGACCTCCTCGCCCTGCGCCAAGGCCCGCTGCGCCTGGCCGAGCACCCGGGGAAGGATGCGCCAGGATACCGGCGCCTGATAGGGCCTGCGGTCCGCTTCCGCGCCCTCCAGCCAAGCGCGCAGTTGGCGCAGGACCGCGGCCTCGTGGGGATCCTCCCACAGCTCGTCGAGCGCGGCGTCGTAGCCGCCGAGCGGCGCCTTCAGAGCGTCCGTGGACAGGGCGAAGACCTCGACCGCGAGCGCCAGGCGCTGCCGTGCCGCCAGCACCGCGTCGGCGATCAAGGCGCTGGCGCAGGGACTGCCGTTGACCAGCGCCAAGCCGTCCTTCTCGGCCAGGTCGCTTCGCTCTGCGAGCTTCAGGAAGAGATGGCTGAGCGCCTGGATCTCGCCCGGACAGCCGTTGCCGAGCACCGGCACCGGGGGGAGCGGGCCGCTGCCCAGCATGGCGGCCACCGCCTCGGCGAGCACCGGCGAAACGGCGGCGTGACCCTCGATGAAGTTGGCCAGGCGCGCCAGCACGATGCCCCGCGCGACCCGTTCGGGCAGCGGCTCGCCGAAGCTGGCCGCCGCCGCCAGCGGCGGCCGCGCCGCGTGGCGCCTGCGCTCCTCCGGCGTGAAGCGCAGGTGGGCCATCTGGCCATAGCCCGAGGTCACCCCGTAGACCACGATGTCCCGGTCGCTGTCGATCAGCCGCAGGAAGGCCTCGCGGCACGCCGCCATCTGCGCCATGGCCTCCTGGTGCAGCGCGACGGCCTCGCCCTGCCAGGCGACCCGGTAGAAGGCATCCAGGGCAATATCCTCGCGCAGGCGAAGCGTCACGGTCATCGGTCCAAGCCTTCACAAGCCATCGAAATTTGCGCCAACCAACGCGCATAGACGCCCCGGCACCCGCCGTCAATACCCGGCGGCGCGGGCCATCATAGGACGGCACAGTCCGGTACGATGCCTTGCGCCCGGGACGCAAACTTGCTCCTATCGGGCTCGGGTCGCCTTGGACAAGGGGAAGCTGTCATGGATTTGGCCAAGATAGCGGTCGGTCGGAATCCGCCGTGGGACGTCAACGTCATCATCGAGGTGCCGCTCGGCGGCGAGCCCGTCAAATACGAGCTCGACAAGGATTCCGGCGCCATGTTCGTCGACCGCTTCCTGCACACGGCGATGCGCTATCCGTGCAACTACGGCTTCATCCCGCACACCCTGGCCGCCGACGGCGACCCGGTCGATGTCCTGGTCGCCGGCCGCACCCCGGTGGTACCCGGCGCCATCGTGCGTGCCCGGCCGATCGGCGTGCTGATCATGGAGGACGAGGCGGGGCTCGACGAAAAGGTGCTGACGGTACCAGTCGACGATCTGCACCCCTACTACTCCCACGTCACGTCCTACCGCGAGCTGCCGAAAATCCTGCTCGAGCAGATCGCGCACTTCTTCCAGCACTACAAGGACCTGGAACCGGACAAGTGGGTCAAGATCCAGCGCTGGGGCGAGGCCGAAGAGGCCTGTCGCCTGGTCGAGTCCTGCATCCTGGACAAGTAGCCGGGCATCCTATGAGAGCTTGCACCGCAGGCGGCTTCGCGCCGGCTGTCGACTGTCCCTGCTTGCGGCCTCGGGCCTTGCCGCTATGCTCCGACGCGGCCGTTCGGCCAGGCTGACGGGGAGCAGGTCATGGAGCAGTTCGTGGAGAAGCTCGAGGGCTTTTGGTCGCTGGTCGTCGACGTCTGGCAGCAGGGGTTCATGGGCGTCGATATCGGACGCCTGCTGGTGGCCCTCGCGATCTTCGTCGGCTTTCTGATCCTGCGTCGCGCCTTCACGCGCTTCGTGGTCGCAAGGATCAAACGCTGGTCGGAAAGATACACCACCCGTATCGACAACAAGATCATCACGGCGCTCGAGAACCCGATTCGCTTCATCCCCGTGGTCATGGGCGTCTTCTTCGCCATCGAATACCTGGACCTTAGCGGTCTGACCGCCTCCATCGCCGCCAACTTCGTGCGCTCGCTGGTCGCGTTCACGATTTTCTGGGCCTTCTACAACGTCGTCGACCCCTTGAGCGGCCTGTTCGGCCGGTTGGAGAAGGTCTTCAGCCGCGCCCTGGTCGAGTGGCTGGTGAAGGCGATCAAGGTCGGGGTCGTGTTCATCGGCGGCGCGACGATCCTGGAGATCTGGGGCATCCAGGTCGGCCCCTTGATCGCCGGCCTCGGCCTGTTCGGCGTGGCTGTCGCGCTCGGTGCCCAGGACCTGTTCAAGAACTTGATCGCCGGTATCCTGATCCTTGCCGAGAAGCGCTTCGCCGACGGCGACTGGATCAGGGTCGACGACGTGGTCGAGGGCACGGTGGAGAGCATCGGCTTTCGCTCGACGCGCGTCCGGCGATTCGACAAGGCGCCGGTCCAGGTGCCCAACTCGCAGCTCTCCGACCGGGCGGTGACGAACTTCTCCGCCATGACCCATCGCCGCATCTACTGGACGATCGGCGTCGAGTACCGCACCAGCGTCGACCAGCTGCGGCAGATCCGCGACGGGATCGAAAGCTACGTCCTGAACACTCCCGATTTCGCCAAGCCGCCCGAGGTCGCCACTTTCGTGCGGATCGACAAGTTCAGCGACTCGTCGATCGACATCATGCTCTATTGCTTCACGCTAACAACCAACTGGGGCGAATGGCTCGAAATCAAGGAACGGCTGGCTTACAGGATCAAGGAGATCGTCGAGGGCGCGGGCAGCGCGTTCGCCTTTCCAAGCCGCTCGCTTTATGTCGAGACCATGCCCTCGGAGGTGCCGGAGCCCTTCGTCCCGCCAGCGGCTTGAAGAATTCGCGCCGCCGAGCCCAAAGGGGTCCCTTGCTGCGCTAGACGATCGCTTAAGATCGGCGCAATCGCCGACGCGGTCTTGGAGAAATCATCCAAGATTTGGGAAAATTATACGCGCGTTGCGCGATTGTGACTGTACAATCCCAAGAGAAGCATGTCTTATGCCGTTCCTTGTCTTGCAGTCTGCAGGGTGTGAGAGAAGGGGCGGAAGCCTGCGATTGAACAAGGCCCGTGACAGAGAGGCACATGGCGCAGGTAAGGACTAAACGCGACTCGCTTGGCCGCCGGCGGTATGGTTCCGTACGGTCGCGTCCGGCTGTACCGACGGGCAAGACGCTGCCCGCACTGACCATGATCCGCAACACCCTGTTGGACAGCGACGGACCGGTCGAGGAGCTGACCGACAGGCTGAATCAGACCCTTCCAGGCGACACGTCTCCGCTCTTCATTGCCGATCCGGATGGCGGGCTGCTCTATTCGAACCATGCCTACCGGAGGATAGCAGAGGCTCACGCGTCCGGCGGCGCACACTCGACAGGAGAAGACCTGGAGACCGTCCTCGGCTCGACCGGCGCGTCGTCTCAAGGGGAGATCACCGTCGAGTTGGACGGTAAGGCGCGATCCTACGCAGTCGAGCAGCATCACCTGCACGACCACGACGGCAAGCTGCTGGCCGTGGTCGGCCGGCTCACCTCGATCGACGAAACCAAGCGCATGCGCGAGGCCCTTGCCCTCTCGGAAGAGCGATTCAACGACATCGCGCGCCTGGTTTCCGACTGGGTCTGGGAGACGGATCGCAGCCTGACGCTCACCTACGTATCACCGCGGGTCATCGAAGCGTTGGGCTATCATCCACGCGAACTCCTCGGTCAGCGTCTCGACGAGTTGGCTGTCGAGCCCGGCGATTTCCGCAAGGGGGCCGGCATGGGCAAGGTCCAGGCTCCGTTCCGCGGGGCCAAGGTGACCTTGCAGCATCGCGATGGGGCGAACCGGACCTTCAAGTTGAGCGGGCTGCCGGTCTATTGCCTGGAAAGCGGCGATTTCATCGGCTTCCGTGGCACCGCACAGGACGTGACCGCGCTTCTGGCGCACGAGGCGGCGCTTCAGGAAGCGGTCGACGCCGCGGAGGCGGCGAACCGGACCAAGAGCGAGTTCCTCGCCAACACCAGTCACGAGCTGCGCACGCCCTTGAACGCCATCATCGGCTTTTCGGAGCTCATGTATCTGGAGAAGTTCGGAGCGATCGGCAATGAACGCTACAGGGACTACGCCGGCAATGTGCTCGAAAGCGCCCATCACCTGCTGACGCTGATCAACGACATTCTGGACGTCGCCAAGATCGAGGCCGGCAAGCTGGATCTCGACGAGGCGCCGGTCCACCCCGCCGAGCTGGGCCGCCAGGCGCTGCGCCTCG
>CAMYMY010000182.1 GCA_947259625.1 uncultured Kiloniellales bacterium
CACGTAAGGCATGAAGACCGCGTTGGTGAGCCCGTGGTGGGTGTCGTAGAGCGCGCCCACCGGGTGCGAGAGGGAATGGATCGCGCCGAGGCCCTTCTGGAAGGCGGTCGCGCCCATCGAGGCCGCGGCCAGCATGTGGGCCCGCGCCGCCAGGTTGCTCCCGTCCGCGACCGCCGCCGGCAGCCAGTCCTTGACCAGGCGCATGCCCTCGACGGCGATGCCGTCGGCCATGGGATGGTAGCCCGGTGCGCAGTAGGCCTCGAGGCAGTGGGCCAGCGCGTCCATGCCGGTTGCCGCCGTCATGTGGGGCGGCAGGCCGACGGTCAGCTCCGGGTCCGAGATCACGACGCCGGGCAGCATCTTCGGGTGGAAGATGATCTTCTTGCTGTGCGACCCCTCGTCGACGATGACCGAGGCCCGGCCGACCTCCGAGCCGGTGCCCGCCGTGGTCGGCACGGCGACGATCGGCGCGATGCCGGCTTCGTCGGCGGCCTTCCAGTTGTCGCCGACGTCCTCGAAGTCCCAGATCGACTTGGTCTGGCCCGACATGAAGGCGATCGCCTTGGCGGCGTCCAGGGCGCTGCCGCCGCCGAAGGCGATCACGCCGTCGTGGCCGCCGGCCTTGAAGGCGGTGACCCCCTCGTCGACGTTGCGGCCCACCGGGTTGGGCTTGACCTTGCTGAACAGACCGGTCGGCAGGCCCTCGGCCTCGTTGGCCGCGACCGCGTCCTGCACCATGGGCAGGCCGGCCAGGCCCGGGTCCGTAACCAGCAGCGGCCGGCTCATGCCGAGGCCCTTGCAGGCGCGCGCCAGGTTCCGGATGCGTCCGGCGCCGAACAGCATCGTCGTCGGGTAGTTCCAGCTGCCCCGCAGGCTCGCGGGATCAACGTCGATCTGTGCGGTCATCTCGGCGGTCCTTCAGACGGCGGTTCTCAAGTGGAACGACTTGGGGCGGGTCAGCTGTTCGTAGCCAATGACCGAAAGCGTGCAGCCGCGGCCGGAGTCCTTGACCCCGGTCCAGGCGAGCGCCGGGTCCAGGTAGTCGCAGCGGTTCATGAACCAAGTGCCGGTCTCGACCTGTGTGCCGATCTCGATCGCGGCCCGCTCGTCGGTGGTCCAGATCGAGGCGGTCAGGCCGAAGGCGCTGTCGTTCATCAGGCGCACCGCCTCCAAGTCGGAGGCGACCTTCATGATGCCGACGACGGGGCCGAAGGACTCCTCGCTCATGACGCGCATCGTATGGTCGACATCGACCAGGACCTGCGGCGCCAGGTAGGGCGTGCCCGGTTTGTCGGCCGGAAAGCCGGCCGGGTCGACCAATGCCTTGGCGCCGGCCCCGACCGCCTCGGCGATCTGGCCGCGCACGAAGTCGGCGGCCGAGGCGCGCACCATGGGCCCCAGGGTGGTCCCGGCCTCGAGCGGGTTGCCCAGCACGTACTTGCCGACCAGTTCCGCGACGCCCTCGACGAAGGGTTCGTAGACCGCCTCGTGGACGTAGACCCGCTCGATGCCGCAGCACGACTGGCCGGCGTTGAAGAACGCGCCGTCGACCACGTTCTCGACCGCGTGGTCGAGCTTCACGTCGGCGCGCACGTAGGCCGGGTCCTTGCCGCCCAGCTCGAGGCCCAGACCGATGAAGCGCTTGGCGGCGGCGTCCTGCACCGCGTGGCCGGCCGGCACCGAGCCGGTGAAGGCGACGAAGTCGATGCCCTCGTGGCCGATCAGGTCGAGCGCCGCCCGGTGGCTCAGGTGCAGGTGCTGAAAAATGCCCTTGGGCAGGCCCGCGGTCTCGAAGGCCTCGGCGAAGCGTTCGGCGCAAAGCGGCGTCTGGGCCGAGTGCTTGAGGATCACCGCGTTGCCGGCCATGAGCGCCGGAACGATGGAGTTGACCGCGGTCAGATAGGGGAAATTCCAAGGTGCGACGACGAAGACCACGCCCAGCGGATCGCGCCGGATGAAACGGGTGAAACCCTCCTTGGGACCGACCCCGACGTCGGCCAGCGCGTTCGGCGCGGCCTCGATCATGTAGCGCGCGCGCTCTTCGAAGCCGCCGACCTCGCCGGGGCTCTGGCCGACCGGCCGGCCCATCTGCCAGGAGATCTCCTCGGCGATCTCGGCCTTCCTGGCGACGAAGGCGTCGACCGCCTTGGTCAGCAGCGCCTGGCGCTCGGCGATCGGCACGTATTTCCAGGCGGTCTGCGCCGCGCGGGCGCGGTCCACCGCCGCCTCGACTTCGGCGGCGCCGGACAGGGGCCGCTCGACATAGACGCTGCCGTCGACCGGCGTGATGCATTTGAGTGAGTCGCTCATGGCCCGTCGGATCCTTCCCATGGCCCCGCTCGCTCGCGCGACTCTAGGCCCGCCGCCGGGCCCGCACAACACCCCGCGGCGGCGGACCGGACATGCGGCGCGGACATGCCGGAGCATGTCTTCGGGGCCGGGGTGGAAGGCCCCCGGATATTTCGGTATTGGAGATTCTTCGAAGATACGGGATCTGGCGCGTCCGGCCTGAACCGGAGCATGCGCCCACTTGAACCGGTCCTGCGCCGTCCTCTTCGGGACACCGCGTCAGTCAGGATTCTCGTCAGGTTGCGATACGCGGGCTCACTGAGAACTCGCCGAATCTTCCTCGGCGGGGGCCTCCTCGGCCACTTCCCCCTCGGTCTTGCCCGCCTTCTCCGCCTTGGCCTTGGCGCGCGCGGCCTTCTTTTCGGCTTTGGCTCTGTCGCGTTCCATACGCTCGAATTTGTAGTTGGGCTTTCGGGCCATGTAATGTCCTTTCGGTCAGTGCAAAGGTAACAGCTCCGCCACCGACAGACTTGTCAGCCGGGCTATGACGAGCACCGGGCAAGCGCCGGGAACGCCCCCAAAGGCAACCTAATACTATCGCCCGGCTCGGGTTCGTCCGCCCTCGGGCGCCGGTATCGACCTCAGATATCCGGCGCGAGGGCGGCCGATCGCAAGCATTTAGTCCAAAGCGACAAGATTTTCCGCGGATGACTTGCCGTTCTGTCCGGGCACGAGGTCGTACTCGACCTTCTGGCCCTCGCGAAGGGTGTCCAGTCCGGCACGTTCAACGGCCGAAATATGGACGAACGCATCGCGCGATCCATCGCTCGGCTGAATGAATCCATACCCCTTGACCGAATTGAACCATTTCACTGTTCCGGTAGCCATAGCTACTCCTTTCCAGGTATCGAGTTGATGCGGGCCGTTCCAAGCGGCATCACGATTATTGGGGCTTCACAGTATCTGGGAGTAACTCGGCTCGGCTGAAGTCAGCAGCAAGAATTCGCCAGGGTTATGTGCACCCGTTGCGCCCAAATTGGTACTCTGCACGCCAAATTGCAAGTGGAATCAACACAGCCGGACTGCCCGGCGCCGCGACCAGATCCACCGGTGCCGGGGGCTTCGGGCTGCCGGTCGTTCCACCGGTGTCAGTTAGTTCCTCGCATCAGTCCGGCGTCGTTTCACAAGGCCAACCGGTGCGCGCCCGAGAACCGAGGGGCCGTTCCTCGCATGAAGTCGGCGGAACGGCACGGCGAGGCCCATGAAAACCGGCGCCACGGCCATGGACCCTCCGCCGTTCACCGCAAGACGTGAAACCGGCGACTTTCGGGCGGCTTCCGTCTACATGCGCGCTCGCAGTTCCTTTGCCATCGCCCGAATGTCGGCCAGATCCCGCACCATCTCGCTCCAGCCATACCAGAGGGCGTAGTCCGGGTTGGCGTGGAAGGCGCCCTGGAACGCCCGCATGCGGTGCTTGAGGTGCATCACGAAGAGCCGGTTCTCGATCGGCGTCGGCGAGTCGTGAAAGGTCAGCAGGTCGGGAAAGGCATAGGCGTAGCTCTCGGGTTTCTCGAGAACACCGTCCTTGTAGAGGGCGGCGATTTCGCGGATCGCCTCGGCCAGCAGGTGATCGACCTGGCGAATGGTTTCGTCGCCCCTGGCCATCTCCGCCTCGGCGAACTTGGCCGAATGACACTGGCTGCAGGCCTCGAGCAGTTTGTCCCGCTCGCTGTCGAAGTCCTCCTGGGTCAACCGCGCGACTTGTGCCGCCTTGACCACGTCGAGGCGGGGGGTCGGATTACCTTGGGGATCGAGCACGCCGAGGGCCTGCAATATCGTGATCTGATCGGCCTTCCACTGCGGATCCTCCGGCAACGGCAAGCGCACCGCCAGGAAGCCCCAGGGCGTGCGGACCTCGTGATCGCCGTCCTGCATGTGGCAGGTCTGGCAGGTCGGCGCAGCGGCGCTCGGCGGCAGCTTGCCCGCGCGCTTGAGGGTGTGGCGCACGCCGTGCTTGGAACCCGAGTACATTTCCCACTGCGGATGATCGAAGCCCATATGGCAGGTCTGGCAGGCCTCGGGCTCGCGCGCCTCGGACTTCGCGAAGGTATGTCTCGTGTGGCAGGAATCGCAGGCACCGGTGCCGAAGCCGCCCGTCTTGGCCCGGACCGCCTCGAGTTGCTCGGGGCTCAACAGACCGATCTTGTGGCAGCCGCCGCAGCCCTTGAGGCCCTCGCTCAGCACCTTGGGCATGGCGTGGGTCGTGGGCATCGCACTCATGGCGGCCCAGGCGAAGGCGTGCTTTCCGCGCTTGTACTGCTCCGTCTGTTGCTCGTGGCACTGGCCGCAGGTTTCCGGAGCCGGCATCCGGACCTTCGCCACGTCGGCCTCCGACGTGTGATCGCCGCCGTGGCATATGCCGCAGCCGACGGCCATCTCGCTGTGGCGGCTTTCCTGCCAGTCGGCCACGATACCCGGCGTGATCTCGTTGTGACATGCCACGCATGTCTCGGCCCGGGCTGGGCCCGACAAGAAGACGAGCGAGTAGAACGCTGCCGCCAAAGCCAAACCTAAACACGTGCGCTGTGCCATGACATCCCTCCACGCCATATGCAATTGCCGTATGAGTCGCGATTTGGAAGCGATGTTTCCCGACCGGGAAACAGAGCGAAACAAGCATGCAGCGGTCCTGGAAAAGGACAATGATCTGCGTCAAGTAGCGGGGCCGGACAGCGCATCGAACTGCCTGGAAACGTTGAGGCAGATCAAGGCGCTGTATGCCGAACCAAGTGAAGCTAGGCCTTGCGGATCGGCGAGGGTGACCGTCGAAAGGTTCGTGCACCGGGTTCTTACGGCGCCGGTGCGCGATACCGCAGGCCGCGTTACACTGTCGATCGAAGCCACTCCAATTTGCCGGGGCGACGATGTTGGAGGACCGGTGGAGGCGAGCCCTGGCGCTCTGCGCCGCCCTGGCGGTCCTGCTGCCCGGGACGGGCCGGGCGCTTGACGAGGACGGCCATGCCGCCCGGCGCGCGGACATGATCAGGGTCATCGAGCGTCACGCCTTCAGCGCCGTCAAGGCCCTCGGCCGCAGGCGGATCGACCCGCGGGTCCTCGAGGTCATGGGCCGCACGCCCCGCCACCTCTTCGTTCCAGAGCGGCTGCGCGGCGAGGCCTATGACGACCGGCCGTTGCCGATCGGCTATGGCCAGACCATCTCGCAGCCCTTCATCGTCGCGCTGATGACCGACCTTCTGGCCGTCGGGCCGGAGGACGTGGTGCTCGAGGTCGGCACCGGCTCCGGCTACCAGGCCGCCGTCCTGGCGCCGCTCGCGCGCCGGGTCTGTTCCATCGAGATCATACCGGAGCTCGCCCGCAGTGCCGGCCAGCGACTGGAGGATCTGGGTCATGCCGGCGTCGACACGCGGACCGGCGACGGCTACTACGGCTGGCCCGAATGCGGGCCCTACGACGGCATCGTGGTCACCGCCGCGGCGAGTCAGGTACCGCCGCCGCTGGTCGGGCAGCTGAAACCGGGCGGCCGCATGGTGATCCCGGTCGGTGGCCCCTTCGCCACACAATGGCTGATGCTGGTGGACAAGCTGGCCGATGGGCGGGTCGAGACACGACAGGTGCTGCCCGTCGCCTTCGTTCCTTTCACGCGCCGGTCGCCGTGATGCTGCCGGCCATCTCGGTCGTCTCCGCCGCGATCCTCGCCTACGAGGTGCTGTTGATGCGGCTCTTCGCGATCGTGCAGTGGCATCATTTCGCCTACATGGTAATCAGCATCGCGCTGCTCGGTTTCGGGGCCAGCGGCAGCTTCCTGGCGCTCGCCCAAGGTTGGCTCAAGCCGCGCTTCGTGGCCGCTTTCGCGGTCAATGCGGCCCTGTTCGGGGTCTCGGCTTTGGCCGCCTTCGCGCTCGGCGAACGGGTGCCGTTCAACGCCCTCGAGGTGCTCTGGAACCCAGGGCAGCTGCTCCATCTTCTCGTGCTCTACCTGCTCTTCACGGTTCCCTTCTTCTGCGGGGCGAATTGCATTGGCCTCGCCTTCACGCGCTACGGCGAGCAGATCGGCCGCATCTACCGATACGACCTGATGGGCGCGGGCCTGGGGGCGCTGGGCATCGTGGCGGTCCTGTTCCTCGTCCCGCCGTCCGACTGTCTGCGGCTGATCGCCGGCCTGGGGATCGCGGCGGCGGGACTGGTGTGCTTTGCGAGCAACGATGCCCGCCGGCGCCTGGCCGCCGTGGGACTGTTGGCCGCGGCCGTCCTTCTGCCGGCGCTCGTGCCGCAGTCCTGGATCGCCTTGCGGTTCTCCGAATACAAGGGGCTGAGCATGGCGTTGCAGGTTCCGGGCGCCAAGGTGGTCGGGGACTCCTCCAGTCCGCTGGGTCTGCTGACGGTGGTCCGCAGCCCGACCATCCCGTTCCGGCATGCGCCGGGTCTGAGCCTCGACAGCGCGATCGAGCCGCCGCCGCAGCTCGGCGTGTTCACGGACGGCGACGCGCTCAGCGTTATCACCAGGTACGACGGCCGGTTGGACGCCCTCGGCTATCTCGATCACACGACCGCGGCCCTGCCGTACCACCTGCTGCAGGGCCCATCGGTGTTGGTTCTGGGTGCCGGCGGCGGCGGCGACGTCCTCCAGGCCATCTATCATGGCGCAAGGCGGATCGATGCCGTCGAGATCAACCCCGAGCTGATCGCGCTCGTCCGGCGAGAGCACGCGGCCTTCGCCGGCGGTCTCTACGATCTTCCGGAGGTCACGGTGCACGCGGCCGAGGCCCGCAGTTTCGTCGCACGTGGTCAGGCCCTATGGGACCTCATCCAGGTTCCGCTGCTTGATTCCTTCGGCGCCTCGGTCGCCGGTGTGTACAGCCTGAGCGAAAATTACGTCTACACGGTAGAGGCGTTCCGGGACTACTTGCGCCATTTAGAGGCCGGCGGGTTTCTGGCCATCACCCGATGGCTCAAG
>CAMYMY010000183.1 GCA_947259625.1 uncultured Kiloniellales bacterium
GAGGGTGATCTGGCAGCGGCCGCAGAGGCCGCGCCCGCCGCAGACCGAATCGATGTCGACGCCGAGGCTGCGCGCCGCCTCGAGGAGCGGCGTGCCGAGCGCAAAGCGGCCGCGCCGGCCCGAGGGCGTGAAGACGACGAGCGCGTCCTCGGCCAAGTCGCGCTATCCCCGTCGCCGTCGGCGTTCGCGGCGCGCGCGCGTCTCGCCGCCGTCCGTGATCGTGGTCGGCGGCGCCTGGCGGAACGTCTTGAGCCAGCGGGCGCAGTTTTGATCGACGCCGTTCAGCACGTCGGCCCCCTTGATGCCGGTCATCTCCTCCTGGTGCAGGGGGTTCATGATCGCCGAGGTCATGCCGGCGCCGGCGGCCATGGCCAGGAAGCTGGCGTTGAGGGCGTGGCGGTTGGGCAGGCCGAAGCTGATGTTGGAGGCGCCGCAGGTCGTGTTGACGCCCAGCTCGTCGCGCAGCCGGCGGATCAGGCGGAAGGCGGAGGTGCCGGCGTTGCCCAGCGCGCCGATCGGCATGACCAGCGGGTCGATGACCACGTCCGCGGCCGGGATGCCGTAGTCGGCGGCGTGCCGGACGATCGTCTTGGCGACCTCGAAGCGCACGTCCGGGTCCTCGGAAATCCCGGTCTCGTCGTTCGAGATGCCGACCACCGCGGCGCCGTACTTCTTGACCAGCGGCAGGACGATCTCCAGTCGCTCCTCCTCGCCGGTCACCGAGTTGACCAGCGCCTTGCCCTGATAGGCCTCGAGGCCGCGCTCGAGCGCCTCGACGATCGAGGAGTCGATCGACAGCGGCACGTCGACCAGGGACTGCACCAGCTTGATCGTCTCGGCCAGGATCGCCGGCTCGTCGGCCAGCGGGATGCCGGCGTTGACGTCGAGCATGTGGGCGCCCGCCGCCACCTGGGCGAGGGCGTCGGCCTCGACCGTGCTGTAGTCGCCCGCCGCCATCTCGGCGGCCAGCTTCTTGCGGCCGGTCGGGTTGATGCGCTCGCCGATGACGCAGAACGGGCGGTCGAAGCCGATGACCACCTCCTTCTTGGGCGAGCTGACGACGGTATGCGTCATGGCGGATCGAACTCCTTCAACAAGGCCGCTATGGGTGCGATTCCCAGCAAACTACTCCGGGCCGGCGGTCTCGGATCGGACCGGCGCAAGCATGCGCGGAAGTCCGGCGGCGGCTGGCGCAGGCGCGACATTCACTTGCCGATCCGCGCATAGTCCCGCGCAACGTTACGCGATTTGCCGGTGCACGGTGAAGCCCTTGGCGTCCCGCCGTACCGAGAAGTCGCCGTCGGCCACCGCATAGGTCCATTGGGCCGACTTCTTGAGGCCGCCCAGCGGATAGACGTGGATCTTGCGGATGCCGCAGTCCGGATCGCTCGCCTGGTAGCGGGCCAGATCGAGCAGCAGGCGGTCCGGCGTGCTCACGGTCATCAGCTTGGCCACGTTGCGGGCCTGGCGGGTCAGGAAGCGCATCGAGGGGCCGATGCCGCAGGCCTTGGAGTGGTTGATCAGGGTCTTGAGCGTGGCCAGGCCCGGCATGCCGATGTGGATCGGCAGCACATTCCCCTCGGCGCGGATCGCCTGGTCCCAGGCGATGATCGGCGCCGCCTGGAAGCAGAACTGGGTGGCGATGTAGACCCGGGCGTCGCTGCGCGCCGCAAAGGCGTTCTTCCAGTCGAGCGCCGCCCTCAGGTCCTCGTCCGAGATGTCGAGGTTGCCCTCGGGATGGCCGGCGACACCGATGCGGGTGATCCCGTACTTGTCGAACAGGCCGGTCTCGAGCAGCTGCATCGAGTTGTCGAATTCGCCGAGAGGATGGTCGACGGCGCCGGCCAGGGCGACGACCTGGGTGGCCCCGGCCTCGCCCTGGAGGCGTTTCAGGAATTCCTCCAGGTCGCGCTTGCCGGCGATCGAGCGCGCCGCGACATGCGGGGCCGGGTCGAAGCCTTCGTCCCTGAGGCGCTTGGCGGTGGCGACCGTGTCCGCGAAGTCCGACCCGGGCAGGAAGGTCACGGCGACGGTCGTGCCCGGTCGCAGGTGCTCGCGATAGTCCGGGATCTTGGCGGCCGAGCCCGGCGTGGTCTCGATCGAAAATCCGCCCAGCAGATTCATGACCTGCTGCTTGAGGTCGTCGGCCACGACAGGCGCGACGGCGCGGTCGAAGTTCATTGCTGCCGCTCCCTCAGGCCGGCTCGAGCCCGCCCGCGGCCACCAGGGCCTGCAGGCGGTCGTCCGTATAATCCCGCTCCAGACGCTCGGCCGCGGCCTGGGCCTCGGCCTCCAGGTCGTCGCCGCAGGTGTCTGGCGCCGCCCGGCGCCATTCCGCGAGGTAGGAGTCCGTGTCGCGCAGCTTCGCCTTCATGGCCGCCCGGTCTATCGCCGTCTCGAAGCGCTCGCTGAGCTGCCGCTTGGCGGCTTGGCGGCCGGCCTTGACGATCACCTGGGCCGGGATGTCGCGCCAGTAGACGACGGTCAGTTGCGCCATGGTCCGCTTCCCATCAGCTTGCCGCCTGCATGAACCGGCCAAGGTCGCCGTAGCCGGTAAACCGGTAACGGTAGGCGAGCCCCAGCTTCGCCGCGGCTGTTTCGGCCTGGCGCCGCAGGGCTTCGTCCTCGCTCTGCGCCAGGTAGACCACCGTGGTGTAGTTGCCGAAGTAACTTTCCAGCAGCTCCGGGTGCCGGTCGATCCCAAGGCCCTCGATGATCAGGCGGTCGAAATGCCGGACCAGGTAGTCGGTCAGGTAGAAGCAGGTCGGGTCCGCGTCGGCGAGCTCGGCGAAGTCCGCTAAGCCGGTGTAGAAGGCGTAGCAGTGGGGCCCGTCGATCCGCTCGACGCCCTCTTGCTCCAGCACCCTGTCGAGCAGGCCGCCGCTGCCGCAGTCGCCGTAGAGGACCAGGACCCGGTCGTAGTCCCGCCTGGCCGCGCGAATCTTCTGGCGCACGGCCTCGGGGATCTTGTCCGGCGTGTTGTGCCAGATGGCCGGCAGACAGGTGACGGTCATGTGCGTCCAGCCGTTGAGGCGGATCAGCTCGACCACCTCCCGGGCCAGCGCGCCGCAGGTGATCAGCAGGGTCTCCGGCGGGCCGCCGGGACCCTGGCGGCCTGTCATGCCCCCATCTCCGCCATCCAGGCGCCGCTACTGCGCCGCCGCCTTCTTGCCGCGCAGATTGTGCCGGCGCGCGACGAAGTCCTTGGCGGTCTCCACCGCCACCGCGGCGTCGCGGCAATAGGCATCGGCGCCCACCGCCTCGGCAAAGGCCTCGTTCAGCGGCGCGCCGCCGACCAGCACGATGTAGTCATCCCGGATGCCCTTTTCCTTCAGCGTATCGATCACGACCTTCATGTAGGGCATGGTCGTGGTCAGCAGCGCCGACATGCCCAGGATATCCGGCTGGTGCTGTTCCAGCGCCTCGAGGTAGTTCTCGACGGGATTGTTGATGCCGAGATCGAAAACCTCGAAGCCGGCGCCCTCCAACATCATGCCGACCAGGTTCTTGCCGATGTCGTGGATGTCGCCCTTGACGGTGCCGATCACCACCTTGCCGACCTGCTCGGCGCCGGTCTCGGCGAGGAGCGGGCGCAGGATCACCATCCCGCCCTTCATGGCGTTGGCCGCGAGCAGCACCTCGGGAACGAAAAGGATGCCGTCGCGGAAGTCGATGCCGACGATCCGCATGCCTTCGACCAGAACCTCGGTCAGGATCCTGTAAGGCGTCCAACCGCGCTCGAGAAAGATGTTCACGCCCTCCTCGATCTCCTCCTTGAGACCG
The DNA here is from genome assembly GCA_947259625.1 of uncultured Kiloniellales bacterium. Classification (GTDB taxonomy): domain Bacteria; phylum Pseudomonadota; class Alphaproteobacteria; order Kiloniellales; family JAKSDN01; genus CAMYKD01. The sequence goes on from CAMYMY010000183.1 coordinate 3,784, forward strand.
TCGTAGAGATCGTCCTGCATCTGCTTGTTCAGCTCGTCGTCGTCGAGCGAACGCAGGTCGAGATCGTCCATGTCCGACATGGCAAGTCCCCACAAAAAAAACGCAGGCGGATCTGCGTATTCGATCACTCTGTTAAGGTCGGACCTCGAAGAAGGCTTATTCTGGCGCGACAAATCCTAGCTGAATTGCGACAGTCCTTGGAATTCCGATGTAACCCCGGGGCACGGCCCGGTTTTGCCGCCGGGTCATCGGGCCAGGTATCTTTCCCATTTCTTCTCGTCGGCCAGGAGGTCTTCCATGGTCCCGTGCAGCGCCATCCGGCCGTTGTCGATGATATAGGCCCGGTCGGCGACCACCCTGGCGAAGTGCAGGTTCTGCTCCGCCATCACTATTGTCACTCCTTCCTCCTTGAGGAAGTTGATCGTGTCGGCAATCTCCGCGGCGGTACCCGAATCCAGGCCTTCGCTGGGCTCGTCGATCATAATCAAGCGTGGATTGCCCATCAGGGCGCGGGCCAGCGAGAGGATCTTCTGCTCGCTGCCGCCGAGTTCGCCGCCTCGCCGCGCGCGCCGTTCGGCGAGGCCCGGGAACAACTGAAATATGGTCTTGAGGTTCCAGGCCGGAACGCCGCGCCGCCGCCCCTGGCGTGCAATCTTGAGATTCTCGCGGACCGAAAGCTCCGCAAAGATCCGGCGATCGGCGGGCACATAGGCGATGCCGCGCCGGGCCACGGTCTCCGCCGCCCGGCCCCGGATCGACCGCTCCTGGAAGGTGACCTTTCCCGCCGTTGCGGGCACCAGGCCCATGATCGCCTCGAACGCCGTGGTCTTGCCCGCGCCGTTGCGGCCGAGCAGGGCGACGACCTCGCCTTCGTCCGCCTCGAGGGACAGGCCGAAGAGCGCCTGTGCGCTGCCGTGAAAGGCATCGAGATCAGACACGTGCAGCATGATCTGTGACCTTTAGATGGCTGAAATCGGCGCCCAGGTAGGCCGCTCGGACCCGCTCGTCGTCGCGCACTTCCAACGGCGACCCCTCGGCGACGACCTGGCCGTGGTCGAGCACGACGACGCGTCCGGCGAAGTGAAACACCATGTCCAGGTCGCGCTCGCTGAACAGCACGGCGGCCCCGCCGCGCAACGCCAGCTCCAGACAGGTCTCCATGAAGGCGGCTCGCTCGGGCGCGGGGATGCCGTCTGCCGGCTCGTCCATCAACAACAGCTTGGGTCCGTGCGCCAGGGCGACCGCCAGCTCGGCGCGCCTGAGGTCGCCATAGGCCAGCCGTGCGCAAGGCAGGTCGGCCTTGTCGGTCACGCGGACCTCGTCCAAGAGGGCCATGGCGTCCTCGCGGTACAGCTTGGTCGCCCTCGGCGACATCGCCTTGAGGCGCCCCTCGGCGGAAATCATCGCCATCTGGACGTTTTCGACGACGGTCATGGATCCGAAGAGCGCGGGAGTCTGGAAAGTCCTTCCGATCCCCAGGTGACAGATCTGGTGCGGCGGGCGCCCGGTGATGTCGCGGTCCCGCAACACGACACGCCCGGCGCTCGGTTTGAGCTGTCCGGTGATCAGGTTGAAGCAGGTGGTCTTGCCGGCGCCGTTCGGACCGATCATCGCCATGACGTCGCTGCGCAGGACGGTGAAATCGACACCGTCCACGGCGCGGAACTTGCCGAAGTCCTTGGTCAAGTCCTCGACCGTCAGGATCGCGTCTCTCGACGGAAAGGCGTTCACCGGCCCAGACCTCCCGGCCTTTGCAGGCTGCCCACGATGCCGCGCGGCAGCAGCAGCGACAGGGCGACGATGAGCAGTCCGGTGGCTAGCGGCCAGTACCCCGCGTAGGGCGTGCCGCTGAGCAGTTGGGTCTCGGCGCCGTGATAGAGCGCGGCGCCGAGCAACGGCCCCGCCAAGGTCTGGACGCCGCCGAGCAGGACCATGGCCAGGGCGTCGGCCGAGACCGGCAGGGCCATGACCGCGGGTGCGACGCTGCCCTCGAGGTAGAGCTGGAGCCCGCCGGCCAGCCCGGCGAATGCGCCGGCCAGAATGAAGGCCATCCATCGGTGGCTCTGCCGGTCGATGCCGATCGCGCCGGCCCGGAGCGGCGAATCCCGGGTGGCTCGCAACGCGTAACCGAAGGGCGAGAAGACGATACCGCGCAGCGCCAAGAGGACCAGCGCGACCAGCCCCATAACGAGATAATAGAAGATCGCAGCATCCGTCAGCAGACCGCCGGGGAGCAGCCCGCGCATCCAGGCGCTGGGTGAAAGCCCCTGGACACCGGCCGTGGCGCCGCCCTGCGCTGCCCACCAGGCTGCGCCGGCCCACGCGACCTGGGCGAACAGCAGGGTCAGGACCGCCACGTAGACGCCCGGCTGGCGCAGGCAGAACCAGCCGAAGACCAGGGCGGCGGCGGCGGCGGCGAAGGGCGCGACCAGCAGCGCGGCTTCCGCCGGCAGGGCGAGGTGTACGACCGCCAGGCCGGCCCCGTAGGCGCCCAGCCCGAGGAAGGCCGCGTGACCGAACGAGGCCATGCCGCCGAGCCCGACGAGCAACTGCAGCGAGGCCGCGAAGAGCGCCAGGATCAGGACCTCGCTGACCGTGACCAGGATCGCGTCGCCGCCGATGTGGGGCGCGGCGAAGGGCAGGGCGCTCAGCGTGGCCAATACGAACAGCGCGACGCTCCGCAGCGGCCAGCCGCCGGGCGCGAGCGGCCGTGCCGCCGCGCCCTGTAACCCTTCCGTCAGGACCAGGCGCCCGCCGAGCAGTCCCTGCGGCCGCGCGATCAGAACCGCCGCGACCACCAGGAACAGGAGTCCCAGGGTGAACTGGGGAAGCATCAGGACGCCGAAGGCGCGGAGCAGGGCGATCAGTAAGGCGCCCAGAAAGGCCCCGGGAACGCTGCCCATGCCGCCGATCACCACGGCCATGAAGGCCGCGACGAGCATATCCAGGTCCATGCCGAGGGCCGCCTGGGCACGCGGCATTTGCAGCGCACCGCCGAGCCCGGCCAAGGCCGTGCCCAGGAACACCACGGAGGTGACCAGCAGCTTCCGCCGGACGCCGAGCGCCGAGAGCATGTCCGGGTCCCTCGCCGCGGCGCGCACCAAGGCACCCCAAGGCGTGCCGTAGAGCAGGAGCAAGAGCAACCCCAGCACCAGCGGTCCCAGCGCGAATACGACAAGATCGTAGTCGGCCAGCGTCCCGCCCGCGACGACGATCGGCCCGAAGACCTCCGGGACTTGCGGGGTCGCCAGCGGACCCGCACCCCAGCGGCGCGGCACCAGGTCGCGCACGACCAGCATCACGCCGAGGCCCGCGAGCAGCTGGTAGAGCTCCGGAGCGCGGTAGAGGCGGCGCAGCAGCACCACTTCCATCGCGGCACCAAGCACACCCACGGCCAGGGCAGCCGCCAGCAGCGCGAACCAGGTACCCGTTTCGCCCGTCCCGGGTGCCGGAC
>CAMYMY010000184.1 GCA_947259625.1 uncultured Kiloniellales bacterium
CGGTCGTCGAGCAGGCTCGGGGCCAGGAAGTTGCGGGCGATCGGCTGGCCGAAGATCGGCAGCCAGTCGAACCACTCCGTCGTGGCGAGGGCGAGATACTGGGCCAGCTTGTCCCAGACCAGCCAGTAGCCGGTGATCCCCGACGCGATGACCAGCCAGAAGACCGGCACGCCGGTAAACCAGGTGAACCACCGATTGCCCCGATAGCGGTCCAGCGCGAACTCGCGCAGCATGTGGACCACCATCATCAGCACCATGCCGTCCGAGGCATAGCGGTGCAGGCTGCGCATGACGCCGCCGAGGTACCACTGCTCGACGGTCATGTATTCGATCGAGTCGTAGGCTTCGGTCGTCCCGGTATCGAAGAGGATGTAGACGTAGATGCCGCTGGCCGCGACGATCCAGTAGTAGAAGAAGCCCAGGGCGCCCAGGTGGTAGAGCGGGTTCCAGGCCGGTCCGAAGGCCCGGTCCAGCCAGTCCTCCACCCACAGGAAGCCCGTCCGCATGCCGCCCTTTATGCCAAGGGTCATCGCGCGGACTCCCGTCGGGAAACGCCGGCGCGGCGGCAGTGTCGGGCCGCCGATGCCGCCATCACGCGCGTTCTTCCCTGCGGCGCAGCCGCAGCCAGGCGCGCAGCAGAATGAACCCGATCGCCATCAGGCTGAGCGACCCCACGGCGGCGCCGATGAAGATGGCGTAATCGAAGCGGTAACGCTCGCTGGCGGGATCGTAGAAGGTGCAGAACAGGCGGACCCGGTTGATCAGGCCGGCGACGCTGGTGAAGTTGCTCTGCCGGCCGAACACCAGGTCCTTCAGGGGCTCGACCACGGCCGGGGCGGTGAAGTCCGCGCCGTAGACATGACGGTAGACAACGCCCTCGGCGTCGATCACCGTCGTCTGGGCCAGATGGTCGAAGCCCTTGGGCGACGGAAAGTAGATGAAGCCCAGGTCCTTGGAGAGGCTGGCGACCGTCGCCTCGTCGCTGCTCAGGAACCGCCAGTTCGGCAGGTCCACGCCCTGGCTGCGCGCAAAGGCGCGCATGCGGGCCGGCGTGTCGTCCCGGGTGTCGAAACCGATGGTCAGCACCGCGAAGCTGTCCGCGCCCAGCGCGTCCTGGGCCACCTCGACGGCGCTGTAGAGCGTCTGGACGATGAGCGGGCAGCTGTAGGAGCAGGCCGTGTAGATCAGGTTCACCACCACGGGCTTGCCCTGGAGGTCGGCGAGGCGCAGCTCGTTCCGGTCCGAATCCAGGAAACCGTAGTCGCCGACCTCGCGGCCGATGGCCGCCTGGCTGTACCGGATCGCCGACTCGGCATCGAAGGCCGAGGGCGCCTCGGGGTCGAGCCCGAAGGCCGGCACGCTGAAAAGGACCGCCAGCAGGCTGGCGATCACCGGGAGCGACGGCGCACGCATGGCCCGGATCCTTAACCCAGCACTAGGCGGTCCGCAACCGCGGCGATCTGCAGCAGCCCCAGCTGCAGCAGGGAGGCCTTGAAGTTCACCATGGCCGCCTTGGGTCCGGGCTGGCGGACCAGGGCGACGCTCTTGGCCACGAAGTAGGCCCCGCCGAGCGCCGCGCCCGAGAGGTAGATCCAGCCGAGCCCGTAGGCGACGGGCACGAGCGAGAGTGCTACCAGGGCCACGGTATGGCCGAGTATCACCCAGGCGGCCAGGGCATCGCCGACCACCACCGGAAGCATCGGCACGCCGGCGTGGGCGTAGTCGTCGTGCAGCGCCATGGCCAGGCTCCAGAAGTGCGGCGGGGTCCACAGGAACAGCACCAGCGCGAGGAGGATCGGCGCCGGGGCCAGACCCGGGTCGACCGCCGAAGCGCCGGCCAGCACGGCGAAGCTGCCGGCCAGGCCGCCCAGGACGATGTTCAGCCAGGTCCGCCTCTTGAGCCAGACCGTGTAGACGACGCCGTAGACGAAGGCGCCCAGGAAGACATAGAGCGCCGCCGCGGCATTGAGCGCGACGGCGGCGGCGCCCACGGCCAACGCCAGGGTCGCCGCGATGACGCAGGGCCAGAATGGGCCGGTTTTCAGGCGGCCGGTCACGAAGGGCCGGTTGCGCGTCCGGGCCATGCGGGCGTCGAGGTCCCGCTCGACGTACTGGTTGAACGCGCCGGCGCTGGCCGCCGACAGCATCACCGCGAAGGCCAGGACCGCCAGCTGCCACGCCGGCAGTCCGGCGCCCGGCGCGACCGCCACCCCGGCCAAGGCGCTCAGGGTGATGGCCAGCGCGATGCGGAGTTTGAAAACCGACCCGATCAATCTGATGCCGGCACCCATGTCGTCCCCTTCCCGAAGCCGCCTGGCCTGCTCAGCTCAGCGGCCAGACCTCCGAGAGATACTTCCAGTTGATGAAGTAGTAGAGCACGAAGGCGACGAAGAAGACGCCGACCAGCACGTAGGTTCCCGGCAGGTGCAGCGTGCCCGCGTTGCCGTAGCTGCCGACCGCGGCGCCGGCGGGCGGCTCGGCCGGCTGCGGTGCCGGTTCGCCGGCGCCCTCGCGGCGCTTGCCAAACAGGATCGAGGCGACGACGACCACGATGTACATCGCACCGCCGACCGCTGCCATGATGGCAAAGATGCCGTTCAATCCCAACATCAGGAACGCGGCCCCCGGGTAGTCGAAGGTCAGCGTCGAGTCGGCGAAGGTGATGTCCCAGTGCCGCCGCGCGACGCCCAACGTGCCCGCGCCCATCATGAAGAGCGAGATGCCCGCGACGCCGAGCCCGAACACGTAGGGCTGCCACTGCGCCATCTTGGGGACGAGTAACTCGCGCTGGAAGATGAGCGGCACCACGAGATAGGTGATCGCCATGAAGGCCAAGGTGGTTCCGGCCACGACGGTGCCGTGGAAGTGGCCCGGCACATAGAGCGTGTTGTGCATGATCAGGTTGATCTGCTCGGTGCCCATGACGACGCCCGAGATGCCGCCCAGGAAGCCGAACATGACCAGCGACAGCGCCATGCCGGAGAAGGCCGGGTTGCCCCAGGGCGCCTTGGTCAGCCACTCGAAGACGCCCCTGGTGTAGCCCTTGCCGCGCTGCGCCGCCTCGATCGCGCCCGGCACGCTCATGCCGTGGATCAGGCTGCCCAGCACCGCCAGGTAGATGGCATAGCTGGTGTTGAAGATCTTCCACTCGGAGCTGACGCCCGGCTCGACCAGAAGATGGTGCGCGCTGGCCAGCTGAAGGAACAGGATATAGAGCAGGAAGGCCGAGCGGCTGACCTTCTCGGAGAGCGGCTTGGCGCCGAGCACGATGGCCGCGATCGCGTACCAGACGGCGACATGGGCCGAGACGTTGATCTGCTGCGACGAGTGGCCCATGGCCCACCACACGAGCTTGTAGGTCATCGAATCGATGTGGGCGATGTAGCCGAGCGACCACAGGAAGGTGGGGATCAGGATGATCGCCCCGGAGGCCAGCGTGAACACGGCGATGATGGCCGCCGTCACGGCCCCGAAGGTGACCAGCGGGACCGATCCTTCGTAAGTGCGCTCCTCGCGCGCGATCACCAGCGTGGCGAAGAAGATGCCGACGCCGATCAGCGCCCCCACGGCGAAGAGGATCAGCCCGAGATAGAAGTGGGGCGCCGCCTTCATCGGCACGTAGGAGGTGAACATTACGCTGGATTCGCCCTGAATGACCGCGACGTTGGCTATGATCGCGCCGACCAGCATGAGGATGAAGGCGACCCAGCCGAGCCAGGGCGCGGCCAGGCGACAGTTCAGGAGAATCGCACTGGCGAAGTAGAGAATCGCGATCTCGAAGAAGATGATCCAGAACAGCAGCACGTCCATGCCGTGTGCCGTCAGCACGGCATAGAACGATTCGGCCGGCAGGAGGTGCACCTCGGGCCAGCGCGTCAGCGCCACGAAGAGGCCGAAGAGGCCGCCGAGCAGCAGGAAGACGACGGCGGCAACCGCGTTGGCCTTGATCAGCGCCTGCGCCGGCAGGTGAACCTTCAACCCGGTGTCCGGGCACGTCCGGAATGCAGTATTGGCCGCCATGGCTTGCCCCCGTTTATCTCTCGGTCACGTAGATTCGACCGACCATCGTGTGGTGACCGATGCCGCAGAACTCGTTGCAGACCACGCTGAACGTGCCCGCTTCATTCGGCTTGATGGTCATGACCAGGTCGTAGTTCGGGTGGACCTGGACGTTGATGTTGGTCGGCTGCAACGAGAAGCCGTGCTGCCAATCCATGGATGACAGGTGCAGCCGATAGCTCTGATCCTTCTCGAGCTCGAGGATCGGCCACCACTCCCACAGCCGCGAGATGAGGTAGACGTCGCTGCCCGGTGGGGGATGGACCACGGGGATGCCCGTGTCGCCCTCCTCGCGCACCTGGTACTTCTCGGTCATCTCCTCCGCCTTCGCGGCGAAGACCTCGGGATCGATCCGATAGGCCTCGTTCGAAAGGTTCTGCTCCCCGACGATGTGCCAGTAGATCATCGCCAGGAACATGACGATGCCCCACAGGAAGGCGATCGTGATCCAGATGATCTCGGCCTTGTCGAGAGGCTCCTTCCACCAAAGGCGTCTTTCGGGAGGTGCTATTGCCATGTCGGCCTCGCTCGGTCACTTGGCTATTGGGATGTTCGCGATCTCCATGACGCCCCATATGATGTACAGGACGGCCGGCATCGTCACGCCGAGGAACAACAGCAGGAAGGGGTTGTCCAAGACCCGCTGCATGAAGGGAACGGGGCCGCTGTCGTCGTGTTCGGAGGGCTGGTCCGATTCCGCCATTGCTCTATTTCCTCTTTCCCCTGAATTCGTCGAGGTGCGGCCAGCGCCTGTCCGGCCATTTCAGGTTTCATCAAAAGCCATGCGCTTGAGAGTGTCCTTGACCATGGTCAAGTGATGCGCGGAGACTCCTCCGGAGTTCAGGGGCCAGCCAGATAGCGGATCAGCGCGAAGCCGATGAGTAAGGAGCCCAGAAGTATCGCGAAAAAAAAGAGCGAGCGCTGTTCGAGTTGCCGGCCAAGTACCGACTCCACGCGGCGAAGCAGCCAGTCGGAGAAGAAGTAGAGAACCACGGCGGCGATCGCGAAATAAAGAAACTGCATCTAAGGTCCTCGTACGGCGGGTCCCGTATCGGCGAACGGTCCGTGTGGCGGCCCGTGCGTTTCACGGCTGTCGGTTGCCACCCTAGCCGTCGCCATCTTGGCCCTCATTGACCGTCGTCAAGCCTGCGAGGCCATGCTCCCCCGGACGATCCGGCATCGCCGTGCCGGGGTTCTATTTTGCGTTTCTATTTGGCCATGGCGGAGTGTAGGCTTCCGTTGCGGGGAATGCAGGGCGAGCCATGAGCGACAGCCAGAGCGACCGGTTCCAGCGCCGGACCGGCATTACAGATCAGGACCGCGAGATTCTGGCGCGTCTGCCCTTGTTCGCCGGTTTCGACCCGTCCGTGCTCCAGGACCTGCTTGCCGACTCCTGGGTACAGTCCTTCGCGCGCAACACCGTACTGTTCGTCCAGGACGAAGAGGCCACCCGGTTCTACGTCGTCTTCGACGGCTGGGTGAAATTGTTCCGGACCTCGGAAGACGGCGACGAAAGCGTCATTTCCATATTCGGCCCTGGCGAGTCCTTTGCCGAGGCCGTCATATTCAAAGGTGGCCACTATCCCGTAAGCGCCGCTGCGGTCGACGACTCGCGGCTATTGGTCGTGCCCGGCAAGTCCTTCGTCCGGCAACTGTGCGAGCACGGCGAGTATGCGCTCAACATCATGGCCGCGATGTCGCGGCATCTCCACTTTCTGGTCCATCAGGTCGAACAGTTGACGCTCAAGTCATCGACCGAACGGGTGGCGGGCTTCCTGGTGAAACTCTGCCCGACGCAAACAGGCGCCGTGGTGGTTCGCCTGCCGCTCGACAAGGCGCTGATCGCCGGCCGTTTGGGGATGCAGCCTGAAACGCTGTCGCGCTCGCTCGCCAAGCTTCGTCGCTTGGGTATCGAGTCGAAAGGGGCCGAGGTCAGCATCCCCGACGTATTGGCGCTCAAGCGCCTGAGCAACGGCAACCGGGCGCTGCAGCCGAGAACGGGCTGCTGAGACGCCGGATGGACTCGGGAAGCGCCTTGTGACCGGAGCCGGCCTCTGCCGCCGCGCCCGGCTTCGGGCTCACTCCGGATAGGCTGCGGTGCGCCGCGCCGCCATGCTGCGGCCGAGCTCCGCCAGATCGTTCGGCAAGAGCCTCTTTCGCGCAAGCGGCAGGACCGACGTCTCTTCCAATGCGAAATGCCTGCGCTGGGATTCAGCGAAGCTCGAAGCGGCCTTCAAGAACGCATCGTCTTTCGCCGAGGGGTCGCCTTCAGCCAGACGGCGCAAACCGGTCGACAGGTGCAGTCCCAGTTCCTGACCCCTGGCGTGCTCCTCGAACAACTGGGTCAGGATGCCGTCGATCTGGTCCACCGGCTCGCAGCGGGTCCGTAGGCGGGGAAACAGGTCCTGCTCCTCGTCCGCGATGTGCAGCGGCAAATCCCGTTCTAGAAAGCCCAATACCGCCTCGGCGAGCCTGGCGACCTGGTCGGTGCCGGGATCCAAGGCGATCTGGTCGAGATGCTTGCAGACGATCCGCTGCCGGTAATGATCGGCAAAGAGATAGTCGATCGGCTCACGGAACAGATTCTCCGGGATCGCCTCGATCTCTTCTGTCTGTGACCGGCCAGGAACCGCCACGGGCCTCACCATCTGATCCAGGAACTTCAAGCAGGACGATTTTTGCAGGACGGAACTTCTCGCTCCTTGACCGCCGTCAAATGGCTTTCGTGGGCCTGCCACAAGTCCGGGATCGGGCGTGTAGGCTGTCGGGCCGAAGGGCGCCTGTGCAGCCAGTCCAGCAGCCATGCGCCAACGCGAGCCGCGGTAAAGTGGAACCTGGATGGTCGTGACGCTATTCGAATGACCTGCTAAACCAAGGGACATCGAGCCTGACTCGATTTTGGGAGAGTCCGTTTTGGGGCGGTCCGTCACCGGTTACTCGAGGGCGGACGGGCTGAAGCGCAGACGAGGAAGTTTCTCTCCGTCTTGAGTCTGGTGATCAAGCACGCACAGGACGACGGACAAATTTCGCAAAATCCCGTTCAGGGCGTGCGGGTGATTCGGTCAAGCCGCGTGATGGCCAAGGTGAGGATCCCGACAAAAGGACGAGGTTCGCGGACTGATCGACGCCGCACCCTGATCGACGCCGCACCGGAGAGTTTCAAACCGCTCTTGAAAGTGGCGGCGATCTGCGGGCTACGCGCGTCGGAAGCCCGAGGCCTGCAGTGGGAGGACGTCGACTTCAGAAACTCGCTCGTCCAAGTCCGCCGACGGGCCGATGCGTTCAACGAGATGGGCGAGACGAAGTCCGATGCCGGTTCACGATCCATCCCCATGGGACCGATGGTGTCGAACGCGCTAAAGCGATGGAGGCTCGCCTGTCCGCCCTCGTCGATCGGCCTCGTCTTTCCGACCAAGCGGGGGACGATCCAGTCCCACTCGAATATCCTGAAGCGGCACTTCAAGCCGCTATGTCGAAAGGTCGGGATCGATCTGCGTTGGCACGACCTACGTCACTTCGCTGTCAGCCTCTGGATCGAGCAGGGCTTCACCATCAAGGAGGTCATGACCTTCGCCGGCCACAGCTCCGTACAGATGACGATGGACCGCTACGGCCATCTGTTCCCAAGCCCGGACCACCAGCGCGGCATGGCCGAAGTCGAGAGCCGCCTGCTCGGTTGAGCGCAACACATACGCAACACGAAGCAGCAGATGAGACGTAACCAAGAGATAACATTGAAAGGTTTTCCTTGGGCATGGGCTCATAACCTGAAGGTCGCAGGTTCAAATCCTGCCCCCGCAACCATGTGTGGACGGCCCTTGTAGATCGTGTCCCGGGGAGTGGTGTAAGAGCGTCGGGCGCCTCACGGTATCCGGCGGGTTGAGCCGGATCGATCAAGCCGCCGCGGGAGGCAGCTTGATCAGGTCATCATGGTCGATCGGGGCAATGGTTTCCAGGGTCATGTATCGCGCCCTCTGGACCGCCCATTCGTCGTTTTGCTCGAGCAGGATGGCGCCGACGAGGCGAGTAATGGCGTCCTCGTTGGGAAAGATGCCGACGACGTTGGTTCGGCGCTTGATCTCGCCGTTGAGGCGCTCCAGCGGATTGGTAGAGTGCAGCTTGGTGCGGTGCTCCTTGGGGAAGGTCATATAGGCCAGCACGTCGGGCTCGGCGTCGTCCATGAGGTTTGCCAGCTTGGACGCCTTGGGGCGGAGCTGGTCGGCGACCTGGCGCCACTGGGTCTTGGCGGCCTCGGCATCCTCCTGGGCGAATGCCGTGGCGACGAAGGCCGAGACGACGCGCCGGCCTTGCCTGCCGGCATGGGCCAGGAGGTTGCGCATGAAGTGCACCCGGCAGCGCTGCCAAGTGGCGTTCAGAACCCGGGCGGCGGCAGCCTTGAGGCCCTCGTGGGCGTCGCTGATCACCAGCTTGACGCCGCGCAGGCCCCGCCTGGTCAGGCTCCGCAGGAACTCGGTCCAGAAGGTCTCGGCCTCCGAGGCGCCGATCGCCATGCCCAGAACCTCGCGCCGGCCTTGGCTGTTGACGGCGACGGCAACGATCACGGCGACCGAGACGATGCGCCCGGCCTGGCGCACCTTCTCATAGGTGGCGTCGAGCCAGAGATAGGGCCAATCGCCTTCCAGGGGGCGTTCGAGGAAGGTCCGGATCTTGTCGTCGATCTCCCCGCAGAGCCGCGACACCTGGCTCTTGGAGATGCCGGACATGCCCATGGCCTGCACCAGGTCATCGACCGATCGGGTCGATATGCCTTGGACATAGGCCTCCTGGATCACCGCCGTGAGCGCCTTCTCGGCCATCCGCCGAGGCTCCAGGAAGCCGGGGAAGTAGGAACCCTTCCTCAGCTTGGGGATCTTCAGCTCGACGGTGCCGGCGCGGGTCTCCCAGACCCGGTCGCGGTAGCCGTTGCGGTGGTTGATGCGCGCCGGCGAACGCTCGCCGT
>CAMYMY010000185.1 GCA_947259625.1 uncultured Kiloniellales bacterium
GAGAGAGGTCCTGCACGGCACGGTCCAGCCGACGCTCAACCGCGGCTGCTCGATGCGGGATATCTCCTTCGCCTTCGGATCGAAGCCCGTCCTACAAGGCGTTTCCGTCGAGATCCCAGCCAAGCAGGTGACGGTGATCATGGGGACGTCGGGCGTCGGCAAGACGACGCTGACCGACCTCCTGCTCGGCCTCTATCGGCCCGACCAGGGCGAAATACTGATCGACGGCGTGCCGCTGGAGCAGATCGACCTGCAGGCGTGGCGCGCCATGATCGGCTATGTGCCGCAGGAACTAATCCTGTTCCACGACACGATCCTGGCCAACATCACCCTCGGCGACCAATCGCTGGGGATCGAACAGGTGCAGGCCGCGCTCGAGGCGGCCGGCGCGTGGGACTTCGTTTCGGCCCTGCCGGACGGCCTCAAGTCCGAGGCGGGGGAGCGCGGCATCAAGCTGTCGGGCGGCGAGCGCCAGCGCATCGCCCTGGCGCGCGCCCTGGTCCACAAGCCCTCGCTGCTGATCCTCGACGAGGTGACCAGCGCGCTTGATCCCGAAACCGAATTGGCGATCTGCGGCAACATACGTGACCTTTCGAGCTCCTTGACGATCCTCTCCATCACGCATCGGCCGGCCTGGATCGCCGTGGCCGACCAGCTCTTCGAGTTGGGCGCGGACCAATACAGCCTGGTTGGAGCGTCAGAGTCCCGCGCCAACCTGCTGTGACCGGAGCGCCCCGTTCCCCGTTCATGGTGGCATCGGCACGATTTGCCACTTTTGCGGAAGATTCGGCCGGTTGCCGTTTCCTTCGGAGACTTCCGTACCGGTCGGCGGGATATTTCCCGAAAATGGATCGGCATATTAAGAGGATCATAAGGGCCGGTCAGGCACTTTGAGCTTGCTTTTTGGGCAAAATGTTGGAGAAAGCATCTTCGCGGGCGGCCGGCCGAGGGACTCCACTGCCAGGCGCGCATACGGCTTCGTTCGCACGAAACGGAAGACAAAAACGAGGACGGTCGTATAATCACCACCATGGATTCCTGGCCGAGCCGGCCTTCTCTGACACCGGCGAACGTTTCTGCGTGTGATACACCGCAACCCTGATGCAACGCCCTACCCCGACATCCAATAACGCCCTACCCTTCCAACTAGGCACGTTTGAAACTCTGGTGGAGGGGCTCGATTACGCCGCCAAGGGCCAAACCGGTTACAATTACTACACGAGACGAGGCGAACTCAGGCAAATCCTCTCCTATGCCGAACTTCGCGAGAATGCCATTTCGCTGGCCAGGAAGCTGGTCAATCTCAAGCTGCCGCGCGGCGCCAGGGTTGCCCTGGTCGCGGAGACGACACCGGACTTCCACCGTTTCTTCTTCGCCTGTCAGTACGCCAGTCTGCTTCCCGTCCAGCTTTCCGTTCCCATGAACCTGGGCGGCAAGGAAGCCTACGTCGAGCAGCTGCGGCGCATGATCGTCTCGGCCAATCCTTCGGTCGCCATGGACGGCCTGGAAATCCCGATGGTCGGCACGCCGCAAGACTTCTACGCACAGCCAGAGGGCCCGGAGTTCCGCCCGACCGGTCGGGACGATCTCTGTTATATCCAGTATTCCTCGGGCAGCACGAGCGATCCCAAGGGCGTCATCGTCTCGCAGCGTTCGGCCAGCAGTAACGTCAGGGCGATTACCCTGCATGGCCTGGACGTGCGCCCAGGCGACCGCTGCGCCTCCTGGCTTCCCCTCTATCACGACATGGGGCTGATCGGATTCTGCATATCGCCCACGCTATCCCAGCTGTCCGTCGACTACATCGCCACCGCCGATTTTGCCCGGCGCCCCCTGATGTGGCTGCGCCTGATCTCGGAAAACCGCGGCACCGTTGGATTCAGCCCGTCCTTCGGATACGACCTGTGCCGGCGCCAGGGCGGCAACGGAGCCGCGGAATCGTTGGACCTGTCCTCGTGGCGCGTGGCCGGCATCGGCGGCGACATGGTCAGGGCCGGTGTCCTCAATCGGTTTGCCGAGACTTTCGCCGGCGCGGGCTTCAAGCGTTCGGCATTCGTACCGAGCTACGGATTGGCGGAATCGACGCTGGCGGTCAGCTTTGCCCCCTTGGACGGCGATTTCGAGGTCGATAGGGTCGATAAACAGGAACTCGCCCAGGCCGGCTGGGCGGTGCCGGCGGCCGCCGATGTGCCCGCCGAGAAAGCCAGGTCCTTCGTACTGTGCGGTAAGGCCATGCCGGAGCACGAGGTGGAGATCCGGGACCAGGACGGCAAGCGTCTGCCCGACCGCGAGGTGGGCCGCATCCTGGTCAAGGGGCCGAGCGTAATGGTCGGCTTCTTCCAGGACCCGGAAAGTACCGCGGCCGTGCTGTCGGAAGACGGCTGGCTCGACACCGGCGACCTGGGGTACACGATCAACGGCTCCCTGGTCATCACAGGGCGAAGCAAGGACCTGATCATCTGCAACGGCCGGAACATCTGGCCGCAGGACATAGAATGGGCGGTCGAACGGCTGCCGGGCATCCGAAACGGCGACGTGGCGGCCTTCTCCGTGGACTTCCCGGAGACGGGAGAGGAAGTGGTCACGATTGTCCAATGCCGAACCAATGAAGAGGATGCGCGCGAGCAGCTCTTGCAGGACGTGACCGCGATCGTACGCAAGTCGGTTGGGGTCGATACCAAGGTCGTTCTGGCACCGACACGAAGCCTGCCGCTCACATCTTCGGGAAAGATAAGCCGGACCTTTACCAAGGTCAGGTACCTATCGGGGTATTTCGCGGCTACGCCGAACTGATCAGGCTTCGGCGCAGTTCCAACGCGGCAGGGCAACCATGGTGAAGAGCGTAGCGCTGACCGGAGCGACCGGTTTCATCGGCCGCCATTTGGTCGAGTCCCTGCTGGCCGCGGGGCTGGAGGTGCGCGCCTTGTGCCGCCATCCCGGGAAGGCGCGTTTGCCGGCCGAGGTCACGGTCGTCGAAGGCGCCCTCGAGAACGATGCGAGTCTGGCGGACCTGGTGGAGGGCGCCGAGGCCCTGGTCCATTGCGCCGGCCTGATCAAGGCGGCCGCGAGCAAGGACCTGCACCGGGTCAACGCGAACGGGACGGCAAGGCTTGTCCAGGCTTGCGCCCTCCAGCCAAGGCCGCCGCGCCTGATCTTTCTGTCTTCGCTGGCTGCGCGCCATCCCGAGCTGTCCGACTACGCCGCCAGCAAGAGGCGCGCGGAAGAGGAACTGGCGCAACAAGCCAAGGCTGTCCACTGGACCGCGCTTCGACCGCCGGCGGTTTACGGTCCCGGCGACCGGGAGACGTTTCAACTGTTCCGGCTGCTGCGTCATGGTTTGCTCCCCGTGCCGGCCCTTGAAAGCGCACGCATTTCACTCATTTATGTCGAGGATCTTTGCGAAGCCATCGGGACGTTGCTTTCGGCCTCGA
The DNA here is from genome assembly GCA_947259625.1 of uncultured Kiloniellales bacterium. Classification (GTDB taxonomy): domain Bacteria; phylum Pseudomonadota; class Alphaproteobacteria; order Kiloniellales; family JAKSDN01; genus CAMYKD01. The sequence continues at coordinate 3,432 of CAMYMY010000185.1, forward strand.
TCGAAAGCGGAGCCCTGTTGGAAATCAGAGATGCCTGCGAGGAGGGCTATTCGTGGCGCGCGGTCGCCGAGGCAGGTGGTCGCCATATCGGACGGAAGATCACCTGCGTGCCGGTGCCCCGGTCCCTAATGCGCGCGGCCGCGGTTGCAAACCACTCTTTATCGCGGATCACCGGGCATGTTCCTAGAATTTCCCCGGGCAAAGTGCGAGAGCTATACCATGACGACTGGGTGTGCCGGGACAACCCGCTGACGCGCCTTTCGCCGTGGCGCCCGAAAGTGGGCCTGGACGAAGGAATGCGACTGACCCTGAATTGGTACGAAGACCACCGCTGGCTCTAACGGGAAGCCGAAGGAGACGCAGGTCGTCACGACGAAGCGCGGAGGAAGGGACCGATGGTGCCCGGTCGGGCGGTGCTGGACGCCGCGCCGGTCAAGGCCAAGAATTACGGAATTGTTGGCGATTAGCACAAAGGCGCTAGCGCAAAGAATACAGCATGGTGACCTAGAAACATATTGTAACAAACGGTGATTTGAGTGCTTGCAGGCAACATTGCTAAACACTTTGGGCAGGTTGCGGCGGAAAATCACCCGAAGAGCTAAACCAAACAGTAACGATTAGGATGGTATCTGGCTCGATGGATGTCGCAGACGACTTGGTTTTGCGTAAAGTCTGCCGAAAGTTGCAGCAGTTCAACGTCAGAAACCTAGATCTGACGGCCGAAACCGACATCACGGGAGACTTGGAGATCGATTCGGTTGCAGTGCTCGACTTGATCATGGAAGTCGAGGATGAGTACGGCATTTCATTTCCGATGAATCTTTTATCGGAAATTCGGACAGTTGGGGATCTGGTCCGAGCAATACACAAACAGGCGGGGGCCCAGTAGGCACATGGATCTTTTTGACAAAATTGCCGGTCTGCCAGGACTGCACGAGCAAATCGTTGCAGCCGGCAGTGACCCCTTCGGTGTGTGCATGGATAAGATGTGCTCCGCCACGGAAGCCATAATCCAGGGACGAAATGTCGTGCTGGCCGGCACCAACAACTACCTCGGCCTGACCTTCGACCAGGATTGCGTGGACGCAGCCCACGATGCGCTCGATCGGCTGGGCACGGGCACGACCGGATCGCGGATCGCCAACGGCACCTATTCGGAACACCGCAGGCTGGAGGACGATATCGCCTCCTTCTTTGGATTCGCCTCGTCCATGGTCTTCCCGACGGGTTATCAGGCCAATCTGGGCGTCATCTCCGCCTTGGCCGGGCCCGGCGATTACATCCTGTTGGATGCCGACTGTCACGCCTGCATCTACGACGGCTGCCGCATGACCGGGGCCACGGTCATCCGCTTCCGGCACAACTGCCCGGAGGACCTGGACAAGAGGCTGAAGCGGCTCGACAGCAAGGACACGAACAAGCTGATCATCGTCGAGGGCTTGTACAGCATGTTCGGCGACATTGCACCGCTGGCCGAGTTCGCCGAGGTCAAACGCCGGCACAAGGCCTATCTCTATGTCGACGAGGCCCATTCGGTCGGCGTCTTCGGCGAGAAGGGTCGTGGCGTTGCCGAGCACGCCGGGGTGCTGGACGACGTCGATTTCGTCGTAGGCACCTTCAGCAAGAGCCTGGGCTCGATCGGCGGCTTCTGCGCCTCGGACCATCCCAAGTTCCCCTTCTTGCGTTTCGCAAGCCGGCCGTACATGTTCACGGCCTCCCTGTCGCCGTCCAACGTGGCCTCGGTCACGACGGCCCTCGGGCGCCTGCGGAGCGATCCGGGACTGCAGGAGACGCTGTGGCGCAACGCGCACGCGCTTTACGACCGGTTGAGCGCGTTCGGATTGACCCTCGCCGCGCCGCCCAGCCCAATCATCGCGGTGAAGATCGCGACGCAGGAGCAGGCGGTCATGTACTGGAACAAGCTGCTCCAGGCCGGCGTCTACGTGAACCTCGCAATACCGCCCGGAACGCCGAACAGCTCCTCGCTGCTACGCTGCAGCGCGTCCGCCGCCCATACGCCGGAGCAGATCGACTGGATCGCGGAGGCCTTCGGGCAGGTGGCCGAGGAAATGCACGCTTACGAGGCGCAGAACGCCGGGCGGTATCTGCTGCGCCAGTCGGCCGAGTAGCCTGACCGCGCCGGCGCGGCGCGCTTTCAGCGGAAGGCGCCGCGCCGATAGAGCCGCCAGGCCAGCGATGGCGCGGCCATGAGCGGATGACGCCGCTGCCATGGCGTGGGTGTCGTGTGCACGCCAGAGTGTTTCTCGATCTTCCAGAGAATGTAGTCCAGCCCGTCCGTGAAGGTATAGGCGGCCTTCAGGAGCCTGAGCACGTGTGTCGTCTTCCCAAGCACGCGCCTGATCGCCCAGCGCCGCCGCGCCGCGCGGCGCTTGCCCGCATCGGCCCGATGGCGGATCACAGGCGCGCCCGCCGCGTCGGCTGCCGCCAGGCACTCGGAACCGGACAGCGCCGCGGCGGTAAGGCCGTCATAGCGCTCCGAGTAGGCGCGATACAGGTCCTGGGGCCGGTTGGATCGCTCTGCCCTCAATTCCGTGCCGTAGCTTTCCCGAAAGGCTCGGGTCCATAGCTGGTCCGGCGTGAATTCGGCCGGCATCAGGGCAAGCGTCTCGCCTGCCATGGTCTGCACCGCCGCCGCAAGCGCGCCGGCCACCGTCTCCTCCGCAACGGGATCGCGCGCATAGACCAGCGCGCAGGGCTGTGCGAGCCGGCCCCAGAGCGAAGGCTGGAAGGCCGCCGGCGAGGTGCGGCGGATCAAATGCCCGAGCGACACGACCGCGTACTTCGCCCGGACCACCCGATCCTCGAAAGGGGTTTCGAGGTAGTAGACGTTGGGCGGCAGAATGGCGTTCAGGACAGCCGGGACCCTGCTATCGTAGAAACGCCGGTAGTCGTCGGCTATGGCGTAGAAGTCGATGACACGGTCCTCGTCCCGGCCGTCCCTGAGACAGGACCCGTAGAACAGGCACGCGACAAGCGAAGCGCCGTGACGCCGCCGGACCTCCTGAGCGGCCGTGCGAACCGATGCCGCGACCGGCTGGCGAAGTTCGCGCAAGATTATCGCGCTCATCGGCCGGCTGCCTGTCGGAGGCTCGCTCAACACTGCACGAAGCGCAAGCGGCCGGCCCCGCTCAGTTCCACCGGCGTACCGGGTTCCGGATCGAAGAGCTCCCCGTCCAGCGTGAAGGGGCAGGTCATCTCGAAGACCACCTTGTCGGCATTGTGGCTCACGTAATTCTCCGGCAGACGGCGATCCGGGGGGCCGTAGAGGACGCGATAGGCCGAACGGCCCAACCGCCTGGGCGGATAGGTGATCCCCATGTAGCGCAGCCGCCCGGCTCCCCGGCCCCAATAGGGCCGCGATTTCAACATCAAGCGATCCAATGTGGTGACCAGTGCCAGGAACTGGGTCACCTCCTTGCCCGGTGCGCCATCGAACCGCACGGTCATGTCGTCTCCGGCAAGCAAGGGATCGGCTGCGCCGCGCCCGAAGAAATAGCGGCCCAGCATATAGGCAAGTGTCGCGGCCGCAGCCGTGGTGGATTTGAGCTTGGCCGTGTGCACCCGTTCGCTACACAGCACGATACCCCGATAGATGGCGGCCGTGCCGAAAAACAATCCGTAGACCGGAAGCTTGTTCCTGCTGTAGCTCAGCCGGATCACCTCGCGCTCTATGCACGCGCTGGCCAGACCGGGCTCGGCAGCCCGCGCGGCCAAGCGTGCCAAGGCTTTTTCGGGCCCCCCTTTGAGGCCCGCGTCTGCCGCGCTCATGTTGAGCATACCGCCGGACAGAAGCGCGAGCGGTGGCATCTCCTCGAAGCGTGGCCGCTCCATGAGCCCAGTCAGGGCCGCCGAGATGGTACCGTCGCCCCCGTTGACGGCGATCAACCCGACTTCGGCCGCCGCGAACTCGTCGAGAACCTCGGCCATGCCGTCAATGCCGTCGAGTGGCCTGTGGAGCACCTCGACACCGCAGGATGACGCCCCGGAAGGCTTCGGCAGGCCGCGTTTGTTGCGCTGGCTCAGCGTATTGCTGATCAGACCGATCTTCATTGCTCCGCGATCACCTCATACCTTGGCACTAGTGCCCATCCTGACGCAGGATCAACGCGGTGGCGATGGCGCCCAGAACGAAGGGCGCGGTCCAAGCTGCCAGGACCGAGGGCAAGAGCCCCGCCTCGCCGATCGTCACCACCAACTCGTCGAATATCCAATAGACGAACCCTATCCCGATGCCGGCCGCCAGCATGAGCCCGGCGGGCCGGCGCGGATGCATGCGCTGCACCGACGCCACCGCCAGGAAGATCAGAAGAACGGTGCCAATCGGGCGGGCGATCCTTTTCTGAATCCAGACCTCGTAGAGATAGGTCGGTTGGTTGCCGTAGCCCGATTTTTCGGCAAGCTGCCTGACCTCGATCCAGGGCAGTTCCCGAGGATGGACGCTGAGAGAATGCAGCACGGCGCTTTCTATGGCCCCCGGCCAGGTCAGGCGCGCGACGCGGGTCGACGTTCCGGTATCCGGATCGGTCCGGACAATCTCCCTCAGGGTCCAGTTTCCATCGTCGTAGGCGGCACTCCGGGCCTCCACCTTCTCGATCAACTGTCCCTCGCTATCCCGGTGAAAGATCGTCACGTCGAAGATCTCGTCTCGAGCCGCCTCGACGCGGCCAATCCGAACAAGATTTGCGCCTTGACGGATCCAGGTCATATGGTGCGGTGCGCCCGCGGCAAAGACCTTGTAATCACCGACGCCCCAGACGCGCAGGCGAGCGCTGGCGGGCGGCACCGCCTGGTCCTCGACCATGAACTGCGCGACGGCGATCGACAGGGTTGCCGGCATCAGCATCAGGATCACCCTGAAGTGGGACAACCCGGCGCCAAAGATGGCGGTCAGCTCGCTGTGCCGCGCAAGTCCGACCAGCAGGGTCAGGGAGGCCAGCAGGACCGATATGGGTATGACCTGTGCCAGAATGGCCGGCAGCCTGAGAACGGTGTATCTGCTCAAGGACCACGCCACGTCCTGATTGGTCTCGATGATCTCGTCGCTGTTGGCCAGCAGATCGGCCA
>CAMYMY010000186.1 GCA_947259625.1 uncultured Kiloniellales bacterium
CCCGGCGAGCAGCGCGGCCGCGCGGCGCGCCAGCTCCGGCGCCCCCGGCGCGGGATAGTGGAGCTCGTAGAGCGCCTCCGGAAAGCCGTAGAAATCGTGGATCGTCTCGGGCGCCTCGGCCAGGCTGACCCCCGGCCGGGCGCTCTCCCAATGCGCCGAGACGCAGAGCACGGCCTCGGGCCGACCGAGCTCGCGGCCCAGGTCCTCCATGAAGCGCCGCGCCGGGACCTCCTCGAAGGGCAGGGTCGGCGCACCGTGGGAGACGAAGACACTGGGCAGCCTATCAGGCATCGCGGGAGCTTTCATCAGACGGGCGGCTGCAGGCTAGCCCCTAGAACCGGCGGCGCGCAAGTCCACCGCGAACCGCGAAGGGCCGCCAAAGTGCTTTCGAAAGGTACCGAACAAGGCGAGCCCGGTGGCATGGTCCGGGCCGAGCGCGCTGGCGGCGACGCAGGGGCCGAATGAGCCGCGCCACCGTCTGAGCGGCGGCCGTCGGCCGATGGCCGATGGCCTTCGGGCTAGTGAGCCTTCGTAATCTGGCGTTGCAGCCGGCTTATGTCGCCGGACAGCTCGAACAGAAGCACGGTCAGCTTTTCGTGCATCCTGATCAGGGCTTCCACCTTGGCGGCAAGGCTTGCAGTCTCGTCGACCTCGACGTCCAGGTCGATATCGCCGCCCGCCTCCTCGCCGGCCAGTAGCCAGACGACCGGTACGTCCAGCATCCCGGCGAGCATCGCCAGCTTGTTGGCGCGCGGCTCCGAGCGGTCCGCCTCCCAGTGCGCAAGCGTCTTGGACGCGATGCCGACCCGCCGCGCCAACTGGGACGGTGAAAGTCCCTTCGCCGATCTGGCGCGTTCGATTCGCTCGCCTAGCGTCGACTGTGTCATACCAGGACTCCGTCTATCAATTCTCGTCGACCGTCCGGACTGGACGGCCCGGATAGGCAAGTGCACGCCGCTTCGCGACGCTCGGGCCGGGACCTTGGGCCTGTCGTGGCGCCCCGCGCCGGACCGGCGCAGGGCCGGTCGAACCGGATCAACGCGAGTAGAACTCGATGACCAGGTTGGGCTCCATCTGCACCGGGTAGGGCACGTCGGTCAGCTTGGGCCCGCGTACGAAGCGCGCCTTCATGTCCTTGAGCTGGACCTCGATGTAGGTCGGCAGATCGCGCTCGGGCGACTCGATGGCATCGAGCACCAGCGGCAGTTCGCGGCTCCTGGCCTTGACCTGGACCTCGTCGCCGTCCTGGACCTGATAGGACGGGATGTTGACCCGCTTGCCGTTGACAGTGATGTGACCGTGGTTGACGAACTGGCGCGCGGCGAAGACCGTCGGCACGAACTTGGCGCGATAGACCACGGCGTCCAGGCGCCGCTCCAGGATCTCGATCAGCTTCTCGCCGGTGTCGCCTCGCCGCCGCACGGCTTCCTGGTAGTAGCGGCGGAACTGCTTCTCGCCGATGTTTCCGTAGTACCCCTTGAGCTTCTGCTTGGCGGCCAGCTGGGTGCCGAAGTCGGAAGGCTTGCGGCGGCGCTGGCCGTGCTGGCCGGGGCCGTACTCGCGCTTGTTGAAGGGGCTTTTCGGGCGGCCCCAGAGGTTGACCCCGAGGCGGCGGTTGATCTTGTACTTGGACTGAACGCGATTGGACATGGCGCGTGCGGACTCCTTGGTTCCGGTTCTTGTCCCGGTAGTCCCGGCCCGCCAGGGAGATCCCCTGTGGCCGGGCGGGGCCGGAGGCTCGTCCTCCGCCCGCATTCCCGGGAATGGATGCGCGCGGACTATACGAATCGCGCCCGAAATGTCAAACATCGCGCTAGGTCTCGAAACACGGGCACCGGAGAGGGTCATGGACGGGCTGCCGGACCACGCCAAGGGGCTGATCATCGTGGTTCTGGGGGTGCTGGTGCTGACCCCGGATACGCTGCTGATCCGCCTGATCGCGGTCGATCCCTGGACCGTGCTGGTCTGGCGCGGCCTGCTGCAGGCGCTCGGCCTGAGCGTCCTGATCGTATGCTTCTACGGCCGCGGCACCGTCGCTTGCTTCAGGGCCGTCGGCGCGCGCGGCTATGCCGCTGCCCTGCTGTTCGCGCTCGGCACGGTGCTGTTCGTCCTCGCCCTCGCCCACACCTCGGTCGCCAACACCCTTATCATCGTGGCCTCCGCACCCTTCTTCGCCGCGCTGGCCAGCCGGCTCTTCCTCGGCGAGCGGATCGCGCTTGCGACCTGGGCCGCGATCCTGGTCGCGCTCGGCGGCATCTTCCTGCTCGCCTTCGGGAGCCTGGGCCGCGGCTCGCTCTGGGGCGACCTGGCTGCGCTCGGCGTTGCGATCACCATGGGCGGCAACTTCACGGTGCTGCGCCACGCCCGGGCCGTCAACATGATCCCGGCCATGGCTCTCGCCGGCCTGATCGTCGGCCTGGGCGCCCTGCTGGTCGCGGAGCCCGCCGTGCTGGACCGGACACAGCTCCTCTGGATGCTGGTCATGGGCCTCTTCGTGGTGCCGGTCTCCTTCGCGCTGATCACGCTGGGGCCGCGCTACCTGCCGGCCCCCGAGGTCAGCCTGCTGCTGCTGCTCGAGACCGTGCTCGGCCCCTTCTGGGTCTGGCTGGCCCTCGGCGAGGCCCCGGGGCCCTGGGCGCTCATCGGCGGCGGCGTCGTGGTCGCGACATTGGCGGTCCACTCGGCCCTCGCCCTCGGCCGCAGTAGCGCGCCCGCCTGAGTGCGGCAGACGGTTGTGCCTGGCGGATCACCGGGATCGTGCGATAATGCAAGCACTGATCCATAGCGGTGGCAACGAGGGAGGGACGCGTGGACAAAGTGATGGTGGTGACCGGCGGCAGCCGGGGAATCGGGGCCTCGATCGCGCGGTACGCGGGGCGCGCCGGCTACAAGGTCTGCGTCAACTACCGCGAGCAAGCCGGGCAGGCGGCCGAGGTCGTTGCCGCCATCGAGGCCGAGGGCGGCCGGGCGCAAGCATTCCAGGCGGACGTCTCGCTCGAAACCGACGTGGTGCATCTCTTCGCCAAGGTGGACGAGACCTTCGGTCCAGTCACAGCGCTCGCCAACAACGCCGGCATCATGCAGGTCGCGCTGGTCGAGGACATGACCGCGGAGGACCTGAACCGCCTCTGGGCGACCAACATCACCTCGGCCTTCCTCTGCGCGCGCGAGGCGGTCCGGCGCATGGCGCGCAAGCACGGCGGCGGCGGCGGCGCGATCGTCAACCTCTCCTCGATCGCCGGCAAGAAGGGCGGGCGCGGCCAGCGGGTCCACTACGCCGCCAGCAAGGGCGCGCTCAACACCATGACCATCGGCCTGGCCACCGAGGTGGCCGGCGAGGGCATACGGGTGAACGCGGTCCTGCCGGGCCTCATCGACACCGACATGCACGGGCCCTGGGGCGGCAAGAAGCGCATCGAGACCATCGGCCCGACCATCCCGCTGGGCCGAGCCGGCGTGCCCGACGACGTCGGCGCCGCCGTGGTCTGGCTGATGTCCGACGACGCCAGTTTCATCACCGGCGAACTGCTCGAGGTCGGCGGCGGATCCTAGGGGGTTCGACCGTCTCTCGGACGCCGGCCGGACTACCTGCGGTCTTTCACGTCGGCGGCGAAGTCTTCGTAGCGCCTGAGCGCGGTGACCGCCACGTCGACGTGCTGGCCGTGCTGCTGCATGATCGGCAAGTCGAGCAGGATCTGGTCGAGCGCGTCGTGGGACTCGACCTCGACGATCGCGACCACGCGGCGTTCGCCGACGCACTTCCAGAGGTCGACGACCACGCCGGCCTGCTTGGCGCCCAGCGCCGCGTCGGCCTCCTCGGCCCAGATGGTGAACAGCTCCTTCTGACTCATGTCCGCCGGGTATTCGACGTTGAAATCCAAATGGAACAGCATTTCAGTCCCTCCCTCGATCGCGGAATTTGCAAAAGCGGCCTCTGAAACCTGGGCCAGTCTAGCTGCTCGCCGCGCGCCTGCGAAGCTGCTTGCGGGGGGCGCTTGCGCCGGGAGCCTGCGGACTATGCCATACTCTCTGCCTGTCCGGTGCTTGCCGTTTTGTGCCTGAGCTGGACCAGGAGGGACGTACGACCGCATGTACAGGTTCCTGCCCGCCGGCGCGGGGGCCGCCACGGGGATTCTGGTCGGCGCGACCATCGTCGCCACGCGCTTCGTGCTCAACCAGACGGAGCCGGCCTCGCTGGCCCTGCTGCTCTCGGAGCCGGTCTCCATCCTGTTCCTCATCGGCCTAGCCAGCGTCGCGCTCGGCCTCTGGCTCGCCCACCGCCAACCGCGACAAATCGACTCCGACACCATTTTTCGGGGCTGACGTCACAGCGTACTTACCTTCGCGGGCGCTATCGCCTATCCTGGCGAATCATCGGAAGGCGTCGGCCCGACGGAGACCGGGGCGCCAGGGACAAGGAAGCGGGAGGACGTCATGAAGACGCTTGCGACGATCGGCTCGTTCGCGGCCTTGGTTTTGCTTGCCGCACAGGCTTCCGCCGGCCCGGAGCGGTATTCGGAGAATCTGGTCATAGGGCCGTCACAGGGCAATCACAGGCTGGATTGCAGGATCATCCGGCCGTGGCCGCGCACCTCGGGCCCAGAGGACACTCGCTATCCGGTCATCGCCTGGGCGAACGGCTGGGACCAGGCCGATGTCGTCGGAGAGTTCACCACGCTGGGCTATAGGCCCGGCCTGATCGAATGGGCGCTCGACGGCCCCTACATCGTCATCGCCGCCAACCAGTGGTCGGCCCGGGCGCCCGACGTGCTGCAGTGCCTGCAGTGGCTGGTCGATCAGGACACCGAGCCGGGCAGCCTGTACGAAGGTGTGGTCGACACGGAGAGCATCGGCCTGGCCGGGCACAGCCAGGGCGGCGGCGCCGTCATCAAGGCCGGCGACGGCGAGCCGAACGGTTTCGAGATCGCCGCGGTCGTCGTCATGAACCCCTACGGTCCGGACTGGGTCGATGCCGGCAGCCAGGACGGGGCGATTATGCTGATCAGCGGCACCGACGACACGACGACCCCGGTGTCGTCGTTCCTAGCGGTCTGGGAGGCGATCCAGGCGAACGGCGTCGGCGGGCTGCTGGCCGTGTTGACCGGCGGCACCCACAACGACGACGCCTGGGCGCCGGCCGACGACTTCGACAACCCGCAGGACTACGATTTCGGCCGCTACCAAAGGGTCACCGAGCTGTCGTGGCAGCTCCATCTGAACGGTAACGCGAGCGCGGGCCGCCAACTCGAGCGGGAGCTGGACAACGACCCCTGGATCACGGACTACGCCTTCACCATCGACTTCCAGCTCTGAAGGGGTGCGGCGACTGAAAGCGGCTCCACTTTGCCAGCCGGCATCGGTGGAGGCGATTAGTCCCCCCTGCGCCCGCTCCTGAGCGCCGAGATGATGCCGTGGAGGGTGCGCAGGTCCTGGTCCGTCGGGTCCATGCGCTGGATCATGTTGCGCAGGTTTCGGACCATGCCGGGGCGCTTTTCCGGCGGGTGCAGGAAGCCGGTCTCGTCGAGCGCGGCCTCGAGGCGCTGGAAGAAGTTGACCAGCTCGGCCTTGCCGGCCGGCGGCTGGCCACCCGCCTCGAGGCGCCGGGGCGGCGTCGCGTCGGCCACCTGGAACCACTCGTAGCCGACCAGCAGCACGGCCATGGCCAGGTTGAGCGAGGCGAAGGCCGGGTTCAGTGGCACGGCGAGCAGGGTGTCGGCCAGTGCCAGGTCGTCGTTCACCAGCCCGGAGCGCTCGGGCCCGAACAGCAGGCCGGCGCGCAGCCCTTCGGCCAGGGCCGCGCGCAGCTCGGCCGCCGCGCGGCGGGGCGTGACCACCGGCTTGACCATGCCGCGGGGGCGCGCGGTGGCGGCGTAGACCCGGGCGAGGTCGGCCACGGCCGCGGCCGTGGTGTCGTAGAGGCGGGCATGCTCGAGCACCGTGTCGGCGCCCGCGGCGGCGGATACCGCCGCTTCGTTCGGCCAGCCGTCGCGCGGCCGCACGAGGCGCAGCTCGGAAAGACCGCAGTTCAGCATGGCCCGCGCCACCATGCCGATGTTCTCGCCCAGCTGCGGGTCGACCAGTACCACCGCCGGCCCGCCGAGCCTGATGGTCTTCGACCTGTCGGTGCCGGCCACGGCCCGACCTAGCCCGTCGCAAAAAAGGTGTCAGACACCTTTTCCGATGATAACGAATTGATATCAATGGCTTTATCCGGGGAAGATCGCACGAAGAAGGGGTCCGACGCCTTTTTCGTCATTGCCGGAGCAGGGTGCGGGCGCGGGCCAGCGCGTCGGGGATGGCCTCGCCGGCCTGCATCTCCGGGTGGTACATCAGCGCGAAAACCGCCTGGCCGAGCGGCGTGAGCGCGGGCAGCGGCGCCATCGGGTCGACCAGGCCTTCCATCTGGTCGCCGAGCGTGACCCCGCCGAGCGCCCAGACCACGGCCAGGATCAGCGCGGCCTCCTGGGCCTCGCGCGGCTCGTCGTCGGCGATCATGACCCGGCCGATCAGCGCCTCGAAGCGCGGGAAGCTGAACAGGAAGGGCCAGCGGCCGTCCTCGAAGCGCCCGAGCATCCAGTCGCCCACCCCGAAGGCGCCGGCCATCTGGGCCATGACGGGCCTCGGCCCGACGACGATCTCCAGGTTGCTGCCGGTGGCCATGCGCGCGGCCTCGGCCCCCGCCAGCGCGGAGAGCGGCCGGATCAGAATGATATCGATCGGTCGCCCCGTAGCCCGCCCGAACGCGCCGGCCACGGCTGCGAGCGCGGGTCGGAGCGCCGCGCTCCGGTCCGGGTCGGCGTAGAAAGCGATGCCGACTGGCCCCGGAACCCTCCAAGTCACCCTCTCCGGCAGGCCGAAGAAGCTCCGGTCCCTGCCATGGTCGACCAGCGCCTTGTAGGCTGCCAGCACGTCCTCGGAGGCCGGCGGGCCCTGTTGAGCATCAGCCGGCGCCGCCAAAGCCAGAATCGCGGCGATGGCCAGCAGCTTCGCGACCCTGTTCATGACACCTCCCGCGGGACCTCGGCCCCGTCCTGCAGCAGCTTCCAGGTTATGCCGTCGTAGAGCGCGTTGAACGAGGCATCGATGATATTGGTCGAAACGCCGACCGTGGTCCAGCGCCGTCCGTTGGCGTCCGCGCTCTCGATCATGACCCGGGTCACCGCGCGGGTGCCGGCCTGGGG
>CAMYMY010000187.1 GCA_947259625.1 uncultured Kiloniellales bacterium
CGCGTTCATCCGCTCGCCCATGGCGCGGATGTTGCTCAGCAGGTTGTCGTGGCTCAGCACGACGCCCTTGGGATCGCCGGTGCTGCCCGAGGTGTACTGGATCAGCGCCATGGACCCGGCCGTCGGGGCCTCCGGCAAGGCTTCGGTTCCGTCGGCCGCCAGCTCCGCGACGGTCGCCAGCCGCCGGAGGTCGCCCGAAAGGGGCTTGAGCAGACCGGCCAGTTCGCGCGCCTCGGGCGTGGCGATCAGGATCTCGGCGCCGGCGTTCCGCAGGATGCCCGCCTGGCGGCGCAGGTGCTCCTCGATCTGCGAGCGGCGCAGCGGCGGGTAGATCGGCACGGGAACGCCGCCGGCATAGAGCGCCCCGAAGAAGGCGTGAAAGAAATCGGCGCCGGTCGGCAGCATGACGGCGACCCGGCCGCCCGGCGCCAGGCCCGCCTGGCGCAGGCCGCGGGCGACCGCCCGCGCCGGCTCGGCCAGGCCTTGGTAGGTGAGGGTGGTCTCTTCGCCCGCGCCGCCGGGCAGCAGGACGTGCGGCCGGTCCGGGTGGGCCCGCAGGTGCCAGTCCAGCACCTCGGTCAGGGTCCGCGCGTCATGGGGTGCGGCCTCGACCGCCTCCAGGGCGGGCAGGCTGGCCTCCTCGCGGACCCGCCCGGCCTCGCCCGGCTCGGCCGCGAGCACCGCGTTCAGCAGGTCGCGCGGGGTTTCCGCCTGGCCCAGCAGCTCTTCGGGCAGGCGCACGCCGAAGGCGCGCTCGACGCGCAGCAGAAGCTCGACCCGCCCCAGGCTGTCGAACCCCAGGTCGCGGTCGAGCGCGCTGTCGAGCGCCACGCCCAGCGTCTTGGCCCGGCGTGGGTGCAGCTCGACGGCGAGGTCGCGGACGACGCGGAGCAGCCGCGACCCCGCGTTCTCGGCGCGCGGCGGCGGCTTGGGGGGGCTCGCCGTCTCGACCCGGACCTGCTTGCTGCTGGACATGTCGCCACACGCCGTTACGCTGCGCATCATGGCCAAAGCGGCCGAACCGCGCATTGATGCACATCAGGAACAAGCCGGGCCGTCCGTAGGGCCCGGCGATAGTCTAGTACCAAAGGTCACTGATAATGACGCATTTCACCGAGGCGATTTTGGCCGCCAGTAAGGCGCGCGCTGCGCACCGCGCCTATCCGGGCGACCCGATCCGCTCCCATGAAATGCGTCATTATCGGTGACCTTTGGTACTACGCGCTCACTTCCCCGAACGCCCAGGCGCCGTAGCCGACCACGCCGTCGCGCGGCCCGGCGGTGTCGCCGGAGTTGCGCAGGTCGAGCTGTCGCACGGTCATGGCGCGGGACCTGGCGGTCTGCACCAGCCCGGCGATCGGCAGGTAGCCGCAGGCGTCCTCCGGGCCCAGGCGGGATACGTCCAGGGACTCGATGGCGGCGGCGGTCTTGGCGTCGCGCCGGCGCGCGGTCTCGTAGTCGAGGTAGTGGGACAGGTCCGAGCTCGTAGTCGAGGTAGTGCGACAGGTCCGAGCTCACCACGATCAGCGTCTCGCCGCCGCCCCAGAGCCGCTCGAGCACCTCCGCGACCTCGCCGGGCCGGGCACGGCCGACGACCAGCGGCACGATCTCGATCGCGCCCAGGACCACCTGAAGGAAGGGGATCTGCACCTCCAGGGAATGCTCCGGCGCGTGCGGTTCGTCGGTCATCACCACCTGCGGCAGCCCGCCGATCGCGCCGAGCGCTTCCCGGTCCACCGGGACCGGCCCCAAGGGCGTCTCGAAATCCGTGGCCGCGGGGACCGCGATGCCGGTGAAGGGCAGGTAGTGCGCCGGGCCGAGCAGCACGACGCGCCTGATTCGTTCCGCCCACGGCACGATCGCGGCGTAGACCCGCGCGGCGATCTCGCCCGAGTAGATGTAGCCCGCATGCGGTGCGATGATCGCCTTCAGGGGGCGCTCGAAGGCCATGCCGTCGGCCTCCGCGAGGAAGTCCTCGATGACGGCGGTCAGGACCGCCGGATCCTCCGGATAGAAGCTGCCCGCTACGGCTGCTCGGCGCAACATGGCCGCGCCTCCAGTCTCCCCCGGCGCGCCGATTGCGGCGCGTGCTCCCCCCGCCTATATGTCATGTAGGACGGGCGCGGCGATCTTGTACCCCCGCAGCCCGTTGGTGGCCTCTCGAATTCTGCCTTTCGGGGCCGGCCAAGATGCTCGAACACATGAAGGAAAGCGACACGAACGACGGGGTTCCGGCCCGCTACTGGCACGCGCTGGACGACGGGCGCATACAGTGCGACCTCTGCCCGAGGTTCTGCCGGCTCAACGACGGGCAGCGCGGGCTCTGCTTCGTGCGCGCGCGCCGGGGCGACCGGCTGCTGCTGACGACCTACGGCCGCTCGTCCGGCTTCTGCATCGACCCGATCGAGAAGAAGCCGCTCAACCACTTCCTGCCCGGCACGCCGGTGCTGTCCTTCGGCACGGCGGGCTGCAACCTGACCTGCAAGTTCTGCCAGAACTGGGACATCTCCAAGGCGCGGGCCTTCGACCGCCTGCAGGACCTGGCCACGCCCGATGAGATCGCCGAGGCGGCGGTCCGGAGCGGCAGCCGCTCGGTCGCCTTCACCTACAACGACCCGGTGATCTTCCTGGAGTACGCCGTCGACACCGCCAAGGCCTGCCGGGTGCGCGGCATCCGCACCGTGGCGGTGACCGCCGGCTACATCTGCGCGGAGCCCCGCGCCGAGTTCTTCGCCCATATGGACGCGGCCAACATCGACCTCAAGGGCTTCACCGAGGCCTTCTACCGGAAGCTCTGCAGCGGCGCGCTCGCCCCGGTGCTGGAGACGCTCGAGTACCTCAAGCACGAGACCGAGGTCTGGTTCGAGATTACGACGCTGCTGATCCCCGGCGAGAACGATTCGCCAAGGGAGATAGAGACCATGAGCGCCTGGATCCTGGAGCACCTGGGGCCCGACGTGCCGCTGCACTTCACGGCCTTCCATCCGGACTGGAAGATGCTGGACAGGCCGTCGACGCGCGCCGCCACCCTGATCGAGGCGCGCGAGATCGCCCGCGCCGCGGGCCTGCGCTACGTCTACACCGGCAACATCCGCGACGAGGAGAGCCAGAGCACGACCTGCCACGCCTGCGGCCAGCGGCTGATCGGCCGCGACGGCTACGACATCACCGGCTGGCGCCTGACCCCCGACGGCCGCTGCCACGACTGCGGCACCCTCTGCGCCGGCGTCTTCGAGGGCTCGGCGGGAAGCTGGGGGGCAAGGCGCCGGCCCGTCGTCCCGGGCGGTCTGCGGACCTGAGCGGTTCGATCAGGCTCGGATCGTCGAGTTCGATCATGGTTCGGGCCAGAGCAGGTCGGCGGGCACCTCGAGCGCGCCGGCCAAGCGCCGGGCGACGGCGAGGGAAGGGGTCTTGCTCCCCGTTTCCAGCTCGGAGAGGTAGCCCTGCTTGATGCCCGCGGCCTCGGCGACCTCCGCTTGAGTCAAGCCGCGCCAGGCGCGCAGCACGCGCAGGGGCGGCTCGCCGTCCAGGATCCGGTCGGCGACGTCGGCGGGTAGCAGGATCTCGCGACCGGCGGCCAAGTCGGCGCGGGTTCGGCGGATCGCGGCGCGGTCCCCGGCGTCCTCGGCCGCCTCGACCAGGGCCTGATAGTCGTTCCAGGGCAGGACGGCGTACTCCGGCGCGCCGTTGGCGCCGGCGATGACCTGTGGGGAGCGTGTCTTGTCGTTCATCGGTATGCCTCGTCGCGTTTTCTCACGTCCAGCACGATCAGGATCTCAGCGTCGTGGTCGAGATCGAACAGCACGCGCCACTTGCCGACCCTGAGCCTGTAGGCGTCGATCCCCTTCAAGGGCTTCACCTGGGGCTGATCGCCGGTCGGGTCGGCGGCGACGCTTGCGATCTTGTCCCGGATCTGCCTGCGGTGATCGGCCGGCAGACGTTTCAGGGAGCGGAGGGCGGCGCTGCTGTAGGCGATCTCGAACACGATCAGAATATCACATTAAGAGATAAGTAATTCAAGATAAAAATCTCTGTCAGAGATATTTTGTCGCTCTCATGCTGGAAACAGACTCTGCCACTCGGACAACCGGTGACAGGATGCCGTGCTCGAGCAGCGGATCTCCGGTGGCCTGTCTATCAGATCCAGGCCCTATCGACCGGCGGCCCCCTGGGCGTCATGCAGGCGATCTGCGAAGGGCGAATCGGCACGCGTCCGGCGTGCCACGCCGGCGACCGTGGCGCCCGGCGGCCTTTCGATCTGACCGCCGGTATTACAGCTTGCACGGCGGCCGGTCCGGCTGCGGGTCGGGCACGGGCAGTTCGCGGCCGCCCATGTCGGCGAGGAACTTCTGGAAGCCGGCGGACTCGTGGACCAGCTGGTAGGCGATCTTGCGCAGGCCGCGGGTCGTGCGCTTCTTCAAGGTCAGGCGCGTGCCGATGTTCTTGAAGCAATGGCGCAGCTCGGCATCGCCGATGTGCTCGAAGTCGATCAGGATCGGCCCGTAATGCTTGACCGGCCAGCCGAGGGCCTTGAGGGAGCGGATGCGCTCGCGGATCTTGGTGTCGGTCACCTGGATCGAATCGAGGGTCACGGTATCCATGGCGCCGTTGACGGCGCTTCCGACCAGCGACAGCGGGCCGGGACCCGATATGTCCTTCTCCAGGTCGCTGTCCGGCTCGGAGGCCGCGTTCACGCTGATCACGACGATCGTCTTGACCCTCTTGCGGTTCAGCAGGCGCAGGACGCTCCACTCGGGGTCGGTCGAGCGCAGCGCCAGCAAGGGTGCGCGCAGGCCGAGGTTGTCGACCGGCCCGCCGTCGGCGAGGTGGACGTAGTACTCGGTCGTCGGGTCGGCCGCGCCGTCCTTGTCCCGGTAGGAGCGCGCCAGCCGGGCCAGCTCGTAGCGCTCCCGATTGGCGTCGAGGTCGCCGCGATTTCCGGTCTCGTCGCCCAGGGCCAGCCCGACCCAGACGGGCTCCGGGCAGTTCGCCTTGTCGTAGTTGCGCAGGCGGACGACGCCGAACAGGCCGTGGACCGCCGAGGAGGCCATGACCGCCCGGGCGAGCGGATAGTCCGTGAGGTCCGAGCAGATCAGGTCGAAGTGCTCCTGGGTGAACTCGAAGCGGGTCCCTTTCGTCGTGTCGTTCGCGTTGATGATGACGAAGGGGCGGCCGCGCCGCGTCAGGTCGCCGAATTTCCGCCGGTCGAAGATCTCCTTGTCGTAGAACTCGGCGGTCAGATCGCTCCGGTTGAAGGCGATCGAGGCGAGGCGGAACCAGTTGAGCGGCGAGAAGAACACCCGGCGCAGGATCGCCCCCTCGATGTCCCGCTCGAGGACTTGGCGCGTGAAATGGAGCTCGGCGTCCGGCCAGTCGTCGAACATCTTTTCGCGAAAGAGCCCGTAGTAGGCGGCGGTGTAGCTGCCGCCGGAGTTGGACGAGACGACATCGACCTCCTGCAGCAGGCTGCGCTCCCGGCCGTCGACGGTGATCATCGTGTTGCGCAGCTTCTCGAGCACGCCGTAGGCCAGGGCCGCCGCCCGGGTGCCGCCGCCGGAGAAAGTCAGGATGACGAAGACCTCCTCGGAGTTCCCGGTCGTGTGCTCGGCGAGCTTGTCGTAGCGATAGCCGGCCTCCGGGTCGCCGGCGGGAAACGGCTCGTTCTCCAGGAAGCGCACCGTCTCGCATCCGGCGAGCGCCACGGCCAGCCCTAGCGCCAAGAGCGTCTTTCGGATCTGCACCGTACCCTCCCTCAGGTCTGGTGGTCGGGGACCAGGCGGGCCACGGTCGACTTCTGCGTGAACACGACCACGAAGGGATCGGTCGCCGTGGTGTTCTCGACCAGGTGGGTCTGCGAGCTGGGTCCGTAGTTGTCGGGGCCGGCGAGCGAGAACTTGTGGTGTCCCGTGTCCACGATGAAGGTCTCGCGGGTCCTCGCCGTGACCCGGCCGTCGACAATTACGTCCCGCGGGCGCGGGTAGATCACGATGACGAACTCGTCCATGGGGGCGGCCTCCCTGCCTCGAACGCGCCTCCGTCCGGCGGGCCGTTGCCGCGTCCCGGACGGCGCGTTCGCGAAGGTATCATCCCATCTTGCCGGACTGTGCAAAGACCGTCTGTGACTAACCGCACACATTGGCTTTTCGCGGCGGCAGGACAGAGCGCGAGTCCGACCTGCTAGGTTTGCCGTTCAAATTCGGGAGGCACCGTCATGACCCATGAGCCGCCGCGCGATCTGGTCGGCTACGGCGCCCGACCGCCCCGGGTCGAATGGCGGGGCGGCGTGCTGGCGGCCGATCGGCTTGCCGGCGCGCCCGTCGTCACTGTCCGGCGAGGCAGGTGCCCAGGCTCTCGTAGGCCAGCTTCTTCCGGCGGTCCGCGTTGCCCTGGAGGACCGCCTCGGTCGCGCCCTGCACCTCGGCCTTCTGCGCGGCGGCAAGCTTCATCTCCGCCAGCTGGCGCTCGACGCCGGACAGGTCTTCGTCCAGCTGCTGGTTGATGGCGCCGGCCTTGTCCGCGAACTGATCGTAACAGGCCTTGGCAAAACACTCATAGCAGACCGGCTCCGCCGCCTGGCCTGCCGCCGAGACCACCGAAAGGGCTATGGTTATTACGAGAATACGCATAATACGCGCTATTCTAATACCTTCTGGAGTTCTTATCAAGACCAAATTAAGATTTTGTGTCAACGACATATAAAGATGTCCGGTTTTTGTAGCACAATAGATGTCCGCTTCTTTGGTTGGAGGCCTGTTGGTAACCGGCTTGCCGTAGCGACCGTCGAGGGCACGGCCCTCGAAGAATGGGGCCGGCCCGACGATCTCCAGATCGGGCGCGGGGGTGGGCCGCCACCCCCGTTCGATGCGGGACGGGGCGCGGGGCGGGTGAATTTGCCTGCGACTTCAGGTTGGTCTAGACTTTCCGCAATCGGGAAAAAGGCCAGCAAGGCCAACGAAGAAAAGCACGCGCCGGGCTTGCCGGCGCGGGAGCATCTAGGGGAGGTAACCATGGGTAAGCTGAAACTTGCCGTCGGCGTCGCCGGCGCGCTCGTCGCCTGTGTCGCGAGCCTGTCCGCCCTTGCGGCGGAGAACATCCGTATCGGCCTGATCGAGCCGCTGTCGGGGCCGATCGCGGCGGTCGGAAGCGAGGCGCTCGACAACTTCAACCACGCCGCGGACCGGGTCAACAAGCGCGGCGGCGTGCTGGGCGGCCGGAAGCTGGAGATCATCGGGCTCGACAACGCCATGAAGGCGGAAAAGACCACCGAACAGCTCAAGAAGGCGGTGGATATGGGCCTGAGCTACGTCATTCAGGGGGTCGGCTCCAATCACGCGCTCAACATCATCAAGTTCCTCGACAAGCACAACAAGCGGCACCCGGGCAAGGAGATCGTGTTCCTGAACCACTCCGCGGTCACCACGGCCTTCACGAACGAGTTGTGCTCGTTCTGGCACTTCCGGTTCGACGCCAACGTGGACATGAAGGTGGCGGCGCTGGTGACACAGATCAGCCGCGACCCCAGCGTCGAGAAGCTCTACCTGCTGAACCAGAACTACGCCTACGGCAAGTCGTTCCAGGCCGCCGCCAACAAGCTGCTGAAGCAGCGCGCGACCAACGTGGAGCTGGTGGGCGACGAGTTGATCGTGCCCTTCGGCAGGGTCCTGGATTTCACGCCCTATATCGCCAAGATCAAGGCCTCGGGCGCCGACACCGTGCTGACGGGCAACTGGGGCCCAGACCTGCACCGCTTCGTCAAGGGCGCCGTCGATTCCGGGCTGGGCGCCACCTTCTACACCGTCTACGGCGGCATCCCGAGCTCGATCAGCGGCTACGGCGACGCCGGCAAGAAGGTGAACCTGAAGCAGGTCACCGAGATGCACGAGAACCAGAACGGCCTCCCGCAGGACCTGCGCGCCTACATGAAAAGCTATATCGAGGCCTACGAGAGCACCTGGTATCCGGACAGGTATCGCTGGCTCATCGGTATGCTGGCGGCGGCCATCGACGCGGCGGGCACCGCCGACCCGATCCCGGTCGCCGGCAAGCTGGAGGGTATGACCTTCCCGGGCCCCCTGGGCGAGGTCCAGATGCGCGCGGACGACCATCAGACGCAGATGGCGCTGGTGGTCAGCACGCTGACCTCGGACGTTCCGAAGCACCTGATCTACAAGGGCAAGGATTTCGGCATAGGGTTCAAGACGGACGGCGTCGTGACGCGCGCGGACACCACCTTGCCGACGAGCTGCCAGATGGACCGCCCGAGCTGACCGAAAGGTCCGGCGGGTAAGCTTCGGCCGGCCCCACCAGCCTTCGGCGGGGCCGGTCGGCCCGGGGCACGCCGCGGGGGGCCGCATGGAAGTCTTCGCCTTCTCCCTGTTCAACGGGATCCTCTACGGCATGCTGCTGTTCATGCTGGCGAGCGGGCTCACCCTCATCTTCAGCATGATGGGGGTGCTCAATTTCGCGCATGCCAGCTTCTTTATGCTGGGGGCCTATCTCGCCTACCAGATCAGCGCCTAC
>CAMYMY010000188.1 GCA_947259625.1 uncultured Kiloniellales bacterium
AAGCCGGCCGCCCGTCCGGCAAGCGGCGCCCCGGTCACCGGGTCGGGCCCGGTCGACAGTCCGCGCAGGCAGAGCGCCCCCGCGAGGTTCTGGTCCGGCGTCGAGCCGCGGTCCTCCTTGGGCCCGCCCGGGGCCGCGTCGTTGACCAGGTTGACGCCGCCGCTCGGCGGGATGCCGTTGCTGGTGCCGAACAGCGCGGCCTCGGCCGCGGCGTTCAGCGGCACCGGCGCCCCCTCCGCGCCGGTCGCCGCGAAGCTGTAGGCGCAGAGGTTGTCGGCCACCGAGATCCGGCCATAGGCGTTGGCGTAGGTGACCGAGATGGCCTGCGGCACGTAGAGGAACCAGTGCGACGGCTGCACGATGTTCTGCTCCGGCAGGATGCCGTAGGCGTTGATGACCGCCTGCGCCTCGACCGCCTGCTCCGCCAGCGTGGCCGCCGAGAGCAGGCCCATTGCATGCAGCGCCGCGCAACGCGCCGGGCTGGGCGCGAAGTTGAACAGGGCAAGCGGCGGGAAGGCGACGCTGGCGCAGCCCTGGTAGACGTTCAGCAGGGTCGTGTAGTCGTAGAGGTTCCGGCTGTGCGCGGTCAGCGGCGGGCCGTCGCCCTGGACGATGCGGAAGGGCGCGCCCGGGGTCGGGTTGACGTTGGGCTCGGACACCGCGACGCCGTCGATCAGGCCCCCGCTGTCCTGCTCGGCGGCCCGGCGATACCACTCGGCCGCGGCGCCGTCGTCCCGGGTCACGCCGTGGCCGTTGGCGTGCAGGAAGCCGAGGAAGAGCTGCGCCGCGGAACTGCCTTGCTCGGCGATCGGCTGCCATTCCTTCAAGGCAGCGGTGTAGTCCTGCTTGTAGTAGGCCGCCAGGCCCGCCCGGTAGCGGGCAAGCTGGTCCGGATCGCGCGGAACGTCCGGACTGTGGGCCTGGGCCGTCGCTGCGACGCCAAGGGCCAGGAGCAGGGCCAGAATGCTTCGTTTCAGGGTCATGGACTACTTCTCTCATCGGTCGGAGCGCCGTCCAAGGGTATCATCGCCCGATCCGGCGCGGGGTCGCTAATGCGCGCAGCGCATGTGCCGGGCCCCCTGGCAGGCGAGGCTGCGCGGGCTCCACAGGCTCTTGAGATAGGCCACCAGGTTCCCGGCGTCCTGCTCGGAGATGATCTCCTTGAAGGGCATCATCCGGGGGTTGCGCGGCGAGCCTTTCAGGATGGTTTCGGCGAGGTTGCTGTCGGAGTGGTGCCAGCCGTGCGCCGAGTCGTCGAGCGGCGGCGCCACGACCCCATAGTCGTCGTTGGCGTACATGTCCTCGGGCCGCTCGCCGACACCTTTCGCACCGTGACAGGACTTGCAGATCTCGTCGTAGAGCCGGCCCGCCGCGGCCACGACCTCCAGGGTCTCCCGGTCGTGTCCCTTGTAGCTCACCCAGGTGCGTCCGCCGTCCTTGCTGGTCAGCACGGTCCCGGTGTCGGCGACGGCGTGGAACAGATTGGGGTCGTCGGGATCGACCGTCATATGGAGCAGGAATCGGTCGCCGAAGGCGGCCGAGCGCACCTCCCAGCCGAGGCCGGGCTCGGTGCCGGCCACGAAGCCGACTCCGTAGACGAAGGCATGGATCTCCTGATCCGTCACGTGGACCAGCGTCGCCGGCCGGGGTTGCGGGAAGGCCCGGATCCAGTTCCGGCCGCCATCGCGGCTCGCAAACAGGCCGCCCCTGGCCGCGGTGTAGAGCGCGTCGCGCGTTCGCGCGGAGGCGGCCAGGTCGAAGGTGTCCTTGGGCAGCGGGCCTGCCTGCCGCCAAGTGGCGCCGCCGTCGCCGCTCACCTGCAGGCCCTTGTACATGCCGTAGAGCAGCCGGGGATCGGCTCGGCTGACATCCATGGCATGGAAGTCGACCGGACCGCCGACGCCCGCCGAGACGCGCTGCCAGCTTTCACCGCGATCGCGCGACGCCAGGACTCCCAGGTTGCCGCCGCCCGGCGGGTGGCCGCTGGCATAGAAGACCTCCGGATCCGTCGGGTGGACGGCAAAGGACATGAGATCGTCCTTCGATACACCGACCCGGGTCGCCAGCCCCTTCGGCGTGGCGAGGAACAGGCCGCTATGGGTGGCGAGGTAGAGCCGCGAGGACTGATCGGGATCGACGGCGAGGCCGTGGATGTGCTCCAGGCGGTCGAGCGCCACGGTCTCGGCCCTGGCCGTACTCCAGAGCGTCGCCAGGGCGACGGCCAGGAGGCAAAGCCATGGTCTGGATGCCGACGAACGGCGTGTGTTCATGCCAACTCCAGCGAAGTTGCCCACAGATCTCATTCCGCCGACCCGAGGGTTCGCGGTCGGCGTCAGAGATCCGGCCCAAGGTGCCTCAGAAGGTCCCGCCAGGCAATGCCGGATCCTGCGGCCGGCTCGCCTCACAGCCGCGCCGCCGTCTCCTTGATCACGCCCCAGGCCCTCTGCACGTGATCGCGCGTCGTGCTGGTCTGGCCGACCGAGAAGCGGATGGCATAGCGGCCCTTGACCCGGTTCTGGGTCAGGTAGAGCCGGCCCGAATCGTTGAGCGCCTCGAGCAGGCGCGCGTTCAGCCGATCCAGCTCGGCCTCGTCGTCGAGGCCGGGCGGATGATGGCGGAAGTTGAACAGCGCGAGGCTGACCGGCGACACCAGGTCGAAGGCCGGATCGGCGGCGACCTGGCCGGCCAGCTCCTGCGCCCAGGCGATGTGGCTTGCGAGCCGGCGCCGCAGCTCCTCGACCCCGTAGGAGCGGATCACGAACCACAGCTTGAGGGCGCGGAAGCGGCGGCCGAGCGGCACGCCCCAGTCGCGGTAGTCGATCACCCGGCCGCCCTCGCGCGAGGCCAGGTAGGCCGGGTTGATCGCGAGCGTGCGGGTGAGCGCCTCGGGATCGCGCACGAAATAGGCCGAGCAGTCGAAGTTGGTGAACAGCCATTTGTGCGGGTTGAAGACGAAGCTGTCGACGGCCTCGATGCCCTCGATCATCCAGCGCTGTTCGGGCAGGATCAGCGCGCTGCCGGCCCAGGCGGCGTCCACGTGCAACCAGATGCCGTGCGCGCGGCAGATCTCGCCCAGCGGCCCGAGCCGGTCGAAGCAGCGGCCCGAGCCGGTCGAAGCCGCCGGTCCCCGTCGTGCCCAGTGTCGCGATCACGCAGGCCGGGGTGATGCCCCGGTCCAGGTCCGCCGCAACCGCCTCGGCCAGGATTTCAGGGCGCAGGGCGAAGTCGTCGCCGGCCGGGATCTTGCGCAGGTTTTCGCGGCCGAGGCCGGCGACCATGACGTCCTTGTCGACCGAGGAATGGGCTTCCGCCGAGGCATAGACGGCGAGCTGCCGGCCGGTTCCGCCCAGCACGCCGAGGCCCTGCTCGCTTGCCGCCCAGCCGGTCGCCCGCTCGCGCGCGGTCAGGAGCGCGCAGAGCGTGGCACTCGAGGCCGAGTCCTGGATCGTGCCGTGGAAGCCCTCGGGCAGGCCGGTCATCCGGCGCAGCCAGTCCATCATGCGGGTTTCCATCTCGGTCGCGGCCGGCGAGGTCTGCCACAGCATGCACTGCGCGGCGAGTGTCGCGGTCAGCATCTCGGCCAGCACCGAGGGCGGGCTGGAGTTGGCCGGAAAGTAGGCGAAGAAGCTCGGATGCTGCCAATGGGTCATGCCCGGCAGCACGTCGCTTCGGAAGTCGGCGAAGATCCGCTCCATCGCCTCGCCGTCTTCGGGCGGGGCCTCGGGCAGCCTGGCCGCGATCTCGCCGGGCTCGACCTGGGCGCGCACCGGGTAGTCTTCGACGCTCTCCAGGTAGTCCGCCATCCAGTCGGCCAGAACGTGGGCGTGACGGCGGAAATCCTCGTTGTTCACCTTACCACTCCTCGTTTCCCCTCGACCCCGGTGGCCGGGCCAAGGGGGCAGCATGGCCCTCCACTTAACGAAATCAACCGAATTTCACGCTGTGGCGCGGCACGCCGGCATGATAACTAGAGCAAGTAACGTCATGGCGAAAAGGGAAAGGGCGATGGGCAAGACCGGCGGCCTCGCGACATTTCGCAAGATCCTTGTCGCCAACCGCAGCGAGATCGCGATCCGCGTGCTGCGCGCCGCCAGCGAGCTCGGCATCCGCACGGTGGCGCTCTATTCGCACGAGGACCGTTTCGCCCTGCACCGCTTCAAGGCCGACGAGAGCTACCTGGTCGGCCGGGGCCTCGAGCCGGTGCAGGCCTACCTCGACATCGGCGAGGTGCTGCGCGTCGCCCGCCAAGCCCGGGTCGACGCGGTCCATCCCGGCTACGGCTTCCTCTCCGAGAACCCCGAACTGGCCGAGGCCTGCGCCGAGGCCGGCCTCACCTTCATAGGTCCGCCGCCCGAGGTGATGCGCGCCCTGGGCAGCAAGGTCGAGGCCCGCGCGCTCGCCGCAAGCGCCGGCCTCCCGGTCATGCCGGCGAGCGGCGTGCTGCCCCGCGACGAGCCCGAGGTCGCGCGCATCGCGCGGGAGATCGGCTATCCGCTCATGCTCAAGGCGAGCTGGGGCGGGGGCGGCCGCGGCATGCGGGTGATCGAGGACGAGGCCGCGCTGGCCGAGCAGGTCGCCGCCGGCCGGCGCGAGGCCCGGGCCGCCTTCGGCCGCGACGAGGTATTCCTGGAAAAGCTGGTGCGCCGGGCGCGCCACGTCGAGGTGCAGATCCTGGGCGACCGCCACGGCAACGTGGTGCACCTCTTCGAGCGCGACTGCTCCATGCAGCGGCGCAACCAGAAGGTGGTCGAGCGCGCGCCGGCGCCCTATCTCGGCGACGAGGCGCGGGCGGAGCTCTGCCAGGCCGCGGTCGCGCTCGGCCGGGCGGCCGGCTACCGCGGCGCCGGCACCGTGGAGTTCCTGCAGGACATCGACAGCGGCGGGATCTACTTCATCGAGGTCAACCCGCGCATCCAGGTCGAGCACACGGTGACCGAGGCCGTGACCGGTGTCGACCTGGTCAAGGCGCAGATCCGCATCGCCGCGGGGGCGGCGATCGGGACGCCCGCGAGCGGCGTGCCGCCGCAAGAGGAGATCCGCCTCAATGGCCACGCGCTGCAGTGCCGGATCACCACCGAGGATCCGCAGAACCGTTTCATCCCCGACTACGGCCGGATCACCGCCTACCGCGGGGCGACCGGCTTCGGCATCCGCCTGGACGGCGGCACGGCCTATTCCGGCGCGTTGATCACGCCGTTCTACGACTCTTTGCTCGAGAAGGTGACCGCCTGGGCGCCGACCCCCGAGGAGGCGATCGCGCGCATGGACCGGGCGCTGCGCGAGTTCCGCATCCGCGGCGTGGCGACCAACCTGTGGTTCCTCGAGACCCTGATCGGGCACCCCAGCTTCCGCGGGGCCGACTACACGACGCGTTTCATCGACGAAACGCCGGAGCTGTTCGACTTCGCGCCGCGGCGCGACCGGGCGACGCGCCTGCTCGGCTTCATCGGCGATGTGCTGGTCAACGGCAATCCCGAGGTCGTGGGCCGGCCCGCGCCGGGGCCGCTGGCCGAACCGGCGCTGCCGGACCTGCCGCCCGGCGACCCGCCGGAGGGCAGCCGCCAGCGCTTGGCCTCCCTCGGCCCGGAGGGCTTCGCGCACTGGATGCGCGAACAGGAGCGCGTGCTGATCACCGACACCACCTGGCGCGACGCGCCGCAGTCGCTGCTCGCCACCCGCATGCGCAGCTTCGACATGCTGCGGGTCGCCCCGCACACCGCCCGCCTGCTGCCCGAGCTGCTGTCGCTCGAATGCTGGGGCGGGGCGACCTTCGACGTCGCCCTGCGCTTCCTCAAGGAGGACCCCTGGGAGCGTCTGGCGGACCTCAGCGCGGCCGTGCCCAACGTCCTGTTGCAGATGCTGCTGCGCGGCGCCAACGGGGTCGGCTACAAGAACTATCCGGACAACGTGGTGCGCTTCTTCGTCGCCCAGGCGGCCGAGGCCGGTGTCGACCTGTTTCGCATATTCGACTCGCTCAACTGGGTCGACAACATGCGCGTCGCCATGGACGCGGTGCTGGAGAGCGGCCGGCTCTGCGAGCCGGCGATCTGCTACACCGGCGACCTGAGCGATCCGGCCTGCCGCAAGTACGACCTGGGTTACTACGTCGGCCTCGCGAAAGAGCTCGAGGCCGCCGGCGCACACATCCTGGGCATCAAGGACATGGGCGGGCTGTGCAAGCCGGCGGCGGCCGATCGCCTGGTCCGGGCGCTGAAGGAGGAGATCGGCATCCCGATCCACTTCCACACCCACGACACCAGCGGCATCGCCGCGGCGAGCGTGCTGGCCGCGGCCGCGGCCGGGGTAGACGCGGTCGATGCCGCGATCGACTCGATGAGCGGCCTGACCTCGCAGCCGAACCTGGGCTCGATTGCAGCCGCCCTGCGCGGGGGACCGCGCGACCCGGGGCTCGACCGTGAAGCGCTCGGCCAGCTGGACACCTACTGGGAGGGCGTGCGCCGCCAGTATCTGGCCTTCGAGAGCGACATACGCGCTGGCTCTGCCAGCGTCTTCGAGCACGGCATGCCGGGCGGCCAGGTGACCAACTTGCGCGAGCAGGCCCGCGGGCTCGGCCTCGAAAGGCACTGGCCCGACGTGGCCCGGGCCTATGCCGCGGTCAACGAGATGTTCGGCGACATCATCAAGGTGACCCCGACCTCCAAGGTAGTCGGCGACATGGCGCTCTTCATGGTGACCAACGACCTGACCGCCGAGGCGGTGCTCGAGCCGACGCGCGATATCGCTTTCCCGCAGTCGGTGGTCGAGTTCTTCCGAGGCGAGATCGGCCAGCCGCCGGGCGGCTTTCCCGTGGCGCTGCAGACCAAGGTGCTGAAGGGCGAAACGCCGATCACCGAGCGTCCCGGCGCGGTCCTGCCCGCGGCCGACCTGGAGGCCGAACGCCGCGCGGCGGAGCACGCGCTCCGGCGCCACGTGAGCGACCGGGAGCTCGCCTCCCACCTCATGTATCCCAAGGTCTTCGAGGACTATGCCAAGCACCGGCGGCGCTACGGCCGGGTCAGCGCGCTGCCGACGCCCGCCTTCTTCTACGGGCTCGAGCCGGGCGAGGAGATCGCCGTCGACATCGAGGCGGGCAAGACCCTGATCATCAGCTATCTGGCGACCAGCGAGCCGGACGAGGAGGGTCAGCGCACAATCTTTTTCGAGCTGAACGGTCAGCCGCGCACCGTCAAGGTGGCCGACCGGGCCCTGGCCGCCGCTGGCAAGGCGCGCCGGAAGGCCGACGAGGGCGATCCCGGCCAGGTCGGCGCACCCATGCCGGGGCTGATCGTCAGCGTCACGGCGGTCGGCCGGAAAGTCGCCCGCGGCGACCGCCTGTTCACGATCGAGGCCATGAAGATGGAGACCGCGGTTTACGCCGAGCTGGACGGTACCGTCGGCGAGGTCGCGGCGCCCGCCGGCACGCGGGTCCAGCCACACGATCTGGTGGTGAGGATCGAGCCGGATGGCGGCGAGGTCGTGGAAAAGGAGAACCCGGCCGGGCCGTGACCCGCAAGGGTCTGGCCGTGCGGCCGGGTTCCTGAAGGCTCGGGGCCTTGGTGTCAGCCCGTCAGCGCGGCGATGGCCGTGACCGATACCAGGGCGGTGATCAGGCTGTATTCGATAGGCCCGGCCTCGCCTCTGAAGACTGAGGATATGAACTCGATCATTGTGAGACCTCGATTGGCAAGAAAACAGATAAAGGGGACTGTTTAAATAGCATAATGACGGAAGCAAAGAAATGGAATCTTGGTGAAGAAATAGTTCGTTCTCACAACAAAGACTAATTATAGATCTAGTTTTAGGGAAAGTTGTAAGAATAGAGGTGCAGATCGCTTGGATGTCACGCTGCGCGTCCGCTGCCTTGTCGTGGCCTCGAATATCTCATGCGCCGGGTTGCCCTCGGTGAGGGCGCCCAGCGGCCAGCCCCCGGATTCAACCCGCCCTTGATCGGCCGACCTGCTTTGAGGCAGGCTTGCGGCAACGGGCTACCCTGCAACGAGCAGGTCAAGGACAGGAGGGTAGCAGCTCTGGCCGCCCCGGCCGCAGGTTCAGGGTCCGGAGGCCGAGAAAGGAAGCGCATGTTATTCCAACGAGGCCTGACCACGATCCTGATCTCTTGCGCCGTTGTCGGCCTGGTCCTGCTGATGTATGCGGGATCCGGCGCCGCACAGGCCCCGGCGACGATGCTGATCGGCGACAGCGGAGAAACGGGAACGGCCGACCGGGCCCCGCCCGAGGCGCTGCTGTCGGGCGAGCTCAGCGCCGAGGAGCGCCGCGAGCTCATGGCGCGGCTGAGCGACAGCCAAATCCGCGAGCTGATGCTGCAGTACCTGGATAGGGCGGCCGGTGTCAGTGCCGGGCCGGACGACACGCCCGGATTCATCGACGACTTCGAAGACACGGCCGCTCGTGTGCGGAAAAGTCAGCGGGAAATGCTGGGCGCCATAGACGAGCTGCCCTCGGTCGTGCCCTTCCTCTTGGACCGCCTCGCGGCGGGCAGGGACAAGTCCGATCTGCCTCTCATCCTCGTTGCCTTCGCCGTGATCCTCTTGGCCGGGTTTGCTGCGGAATGGCTCTTCCGGCGGATGACACGGAATTACGGCCGGCGGATCCAGCAGGCCGTCGCCGAGGGCATGACGGCCAAGCTCGGTTACCTCGCCGCGCGCCTGGTCCTGGAACTCCTGAACCTCGGTGTCTTCTGGCTCGCGGCGATCGGCGTCTTCTTCGTCATGTATCAGGGGCACGAGCCGAGCCGCTGGGTCATCCTGACGTATCTCTCGGCCGTCGTTCTGTTCCGGGTCGTCGCGGTCTTCTCGCGGTCGCTCCTGGCGCCATCGACACCGGCCCTGCGCATGGTACCGCTGAACGACGTGGGCGCGCAGCTCCTGCACAACAGGATGATTCTATTTGCCGCGGTTGCCGTTTTCAGCTTCCACACCGCCGCCTTGTTTCAGCTGCTCGGTCTCGATTGGCGCGTAATCCAGCTGCTCTATTCGATCAACGCCATAGTCTTGGTGGCCGTGATCGTGGTCACGATATGGCAGGGCCGAAAGCCGGTGGCCGAGCTGATCCGCGGCGAGGCTCCGCCCGTCATGACCGCGACATATCGTATCCGGGGAGTCATCGCCGAGATCTGGCACATCCTGGCCATCTGCTACGTCGCTGTGATAGCGGTGCTGTCGAGAATCGGAAGCCTGTTGACTCAGGAGCCGGTGGCCGGGCGGGGGATCGGCAGCCTGCTCGTCGTCATTGCCGTTCCTCTGGCCGATGGGGCGATCCGCCAGGTGCTCATCGAATACTTCGCCGCCAAGCGCGCCGAGCGATCCGACGAGGAAACGGCGGTATCCGAGGGCGGCTACGAGGTCGTCGTGCTGCGCGCCGTGCGCATCGTCCTCGTCCTGGCCGGGATCCTGGTGTTCCTGCGAATCTGGGGCGTGGACATCTTCGCCTTGTCGCGCACCGGCTTCGGCGTGGAGGTATCACGCGCGGTGCTGCACGTGGGCGTCACGGTTCTGCTCGCCTATGTCGGCTGGGCGCTCGCCAAGACGGCGATCGATCGGCGCCTTGCCCTGGAAGGCGGTGGCGGCGCCGCGGGGCCGGGCGACGAAGGAGGCGGCCATGGTACGGCCTCGCGGCTGAAGACCTTGCTGCCCCTGTTCCGGCGCTTCCTCTTCGTCACCATTATCGCGATGGCGGTCATGATCGTCCTCTCGTCGCTGGGTGTGCAGATCGGTCCCCTGCTGGCCGGCGCCGGCGTCATCGGCATCGCGATCGGCTTCGGCGCGCAGACCCTGGTGCGCGACATCGTCTCGGGGGTGTTCTTCCTCTTGGACGACGCGTTCCGCATGGGCGAGTACGTCGATGTGGGGGTCGCCAAGGGCATGGTCGAACGCATCACGGTCCGCTCCCTGGTGCTGCGCCATCACCGCGGTCCCTTGAACATCATCCCCTTCGGCGAGATCGCGAGCCTCACGAACTTCAGCCGCGACTGGGTGATCATGAAGCTGCATTTCCGGGTCACCTACGATACCGACGTCAACAAGGTGAAGAAGATCTTCAAGCAGATCGGCGCCGAGCTGATGGAGGACGAGCTGCTCGGTCCCGGCTTC